>JAUWFQ010000008.1 GCA_030606865.1 bacterium | reverse complement strand
ATTGAAGTAATCCTTCCATTAGGAATACCATTAGCTTCTGTGATTTCTCGCCAATAGTCTTTCTTTCTATTGTATATTGAAATCGCTGAGTTACCGCCAAACCATACTTCCTTATCCATTTCTAATATGGAGTAAAATGGTTGCAATCTTAAATTTATGGTATATTCATAATCGATATGTTTAAAATAATTTTGACGAATATTGTATTTGGTAATTCCTTTCGCATTAAAATTATTGCGTCCAACGATCCATAAATCATTACGTTTTGTAAATGCAGTAACATCTGTGTTATTCAATCCAATACTAAACGGATAAAATGTTTCCATTTGTCCATCACCATTAAGAATCGTACCGTTTTCCATACCGATATATACTTCGCTATTCTTACCAAAATAAAAAGTAGTCGGTAAAACAATTTTGCCAAACGGATCAATAAACTGATTATAATTCATTATCCATCCGTCCATTATAATATAATTTTTTAAACTATTTGGTATATCCAAATATTGTTCTCGTTTACTACTCCAAATTATATCATCCTCATCTGGTAACGGTAACAACCCCATCACAATTCCCGATACTTTATCCAACTTTAAAAAGGTACTTCCGGCATTTAACCAGATATAATTATTAGACGACCCTATTTGTTGTATATGCGCTTCACGATGCAATCCTGTTTCGTTTAAATCTATGTGAAACCAATTCCCTTCAGCATTATAAGAATAATCAATAAAATTCTCTGACGCTACCCAAAGTATTCCGGTGTTTTGGTCAAAATGTACCGCAAGTATTTGATTGTCTGCCAACCCCTGAGCTGTAGTTATTGGTTCCTCAAACCGATTTTGATATAATTGGAATCGTAATATTCCGGCATTTTCAGTCGCGAAATAGGCATAATTATATCCTTCAGTAATGGAATTAATTCTTCCGGTTTGCCGATATAAAATCCAATCAAATGCTTCAAAACGAGAATCTGGCTGAGAAAGTAAAATATTAAAAATCAATGCTATGCCGAATATTATTTTCATGAGCTAAAATCTTAATGATAAATTAAATTGATTCTAACCAATCAGTTAAATTTATCTTATTGATTGTAGTAAATCATCAAATTGAATCGGTACTACACCAACTTGTGAACATACAGTGCTAGCCGCGACATTTGCTATACTCGCTGCTTCAATTGCACTCGCTCCACTTAAATCAGCAAGTGTAAACGTGGAAATTACTGTATCTCCTGCTCCGGATACATCATGAACGCTGTGTTCTTCGGTAGGAATTGAACTATTTCCTTCTTTAGTAAAGAGAACGGCTCCTTCTGAACCTTTTGTAACCAAGAGAATATTGGTGTTTAACTTTTCCCTCATCCGAGTACCGTACTTAATAAAATTATCTTTTTGATAATTATTTCCTACCGCTTTTTGAAATTCCGCAGCATTTGGTTTAAAAAAATGTACATTTTTATATTCAAAGAAATTATCCCATTTCGGATCAACATATATGGGTGTGGATAAATTTTTTGTGACATTTAATATGAAACTTATAACTTCTACAGAAAATAATCCCTTATTGTAATCCGCCAAAATGACGCCATCGAATTTTTCCAAGTTATGTTCTAATGATTCCTCAATTCTAGGTAAAATTGATTTTGAATCAATTGAATTATTTTCTTGATCAATTCTGATGACTTGTTGATCTTGTGCAATCACCCTTGTTTTAATCGGAGTTTGATAATTATTTAACATAATAATTGGTGATACGTCAATTTTTACTCTTTTTAATTGACTAAGCAGTGTATCTCCATTAGCATCGTTACCTATTACCGCCAAGACCGATACTTTGCTACCTAATTCAGCCAAATTTAGTGCAACATTTCCAGCTCCACCCGGATTAAAATTTGTTCGATGAACTTCCACAATAGGCACAGGAGCTTCTGGAGAAATACGCTCGGTTTTTCCCCAAAAATAAGCATCTAACATCAAATCACCGATTACTAAAATATTCTTTTCAGAAAACCCATCTAATATTTCTTTGAACCTGTTATTTTGAATTTTCATTTCGTTTCAATTATATCATCTGATGGTTTACTAAAAACAAGCATACAAATAATATAAAGTACAATTCCAATTCCGGCACTTAAAAGTGAACCCAAAACCCAAATTAATCTAATTATTGTAGAATCAATATTTACTGACTCAGCAATACCACCACAAACACCGGCAATTTTTTTATCGGTTTCCGATAAATACAATCCGGTAATTCTTAAATTACTTAATGATTTATCATCGTTATCTCTACGATTTATCAAGATATAAATTCCGACTCCGATTAAAGCAATCGCGAATAGAATATTGAACCAATTGCCGCTTACAGCATGCCACATCATACCCACCATTGGTCGATGTCGAAAAAATAGTAATATTCCCACAATGATTATGACAACACCCCATAAAACTAATTTCTCATCGTGATCGTCATCTACTTTAATCTCTTTGACTTTTGAGCCAACTTTTTCTGAAATTAAGATTATTGAAAATATATAAGCTAAGATTCCCAGTCCGCCAAAGATTGTGAAGAATATCCATACTAAACGGACAAGTGTAGGATCTATTCCTAAGTATTCTGCAAAACCACCACAGACACCTGCTATAATTCGGTCTTCTTGTGAACGATATATTCTTTTCATTATTATTTCCCTTTTAGTGCTATTAAATGCGCTGCAACGCTTTCAGCTAATGCTTTTAAATTATAACCACCTTCGAGAGATGATATAATTTTACCACCACATACCTCACCGGCTAATTTATTAATCGTCTTCGATATATTATGATAACCTTCTGTAGTTACTCTCAATCCTCCGATTGGGTCATCCATATGTGCGTCGAAACCGGCTGAAACTATAATTAAATCCGGATTATACTTTAATACTTTATCTGATAATGAATTATTAAAAATGTCAATGAATTCCTTATCGCCAACTCCTGCTTTTAGAGGATAATTGATAGTAGTCCCTTTTGCATTTCCACTGCCTATTTCATCGGCTGAGCCGCTACCCGGATAAAACGGATATTGATGCAAACTGACATACATAACAGTAGGGTCTGATTCAAATATATGTTGCGTCCCATTACCATGATGTACGTCAAAATCAATAATAGCAACTTTTTCAACTTCATAATTCTGTTGCGCATATCTTGCAGCGATTGCAACATTGTTAAATAAGCAAAATCCCATAGCCATCCCTTTTTCAGCATGATGCCCGGGTGGACGAAGCAATGCCATTGCATTGTTGGCTTTGCCTGTAAAAATTCTATCAACAGCTTCCGTTATCCCTCCAACAGCTAATAATGCAGTATCATAGGAATTTTTAGAAATAGGATTATCACCAGTATCAACTATCGGTGCTCCAAGTTCGCAAGCTTGCCTAACTCTTGTAATGTATTCATCATCATGGACTAATTTGCAAAAACTCTTATCTATCCGATTTGGCTCAACAACATCCAATTCATTAATCAATCCGCTTAATTCTAAATGATCTATAATTGCATCAAGCCGCTCAGGCGATTCAGGGAATCCAGGACCTGTTATATGATCTTTATATTTCTCGGATGTTATTAAACTGGTGACCATGTTTACTTTCTAGTTGGTCGAGTCCGTTTAAATGATTTCGATGCACCGGATCGGATTTTTGATACATGACCATTATCCATATAAATGATTACGGAAGCAAATTTCTTAATGATTTGATCGGTCGGGGAAGCTAGAATTATTGTGGTTCCTAAATCCCTGTTCATCTTTTGTATTCGTTTACGAAATTCGAATTCCATTTCATAATCCATTAAAGTTCCATAATCATCAATCAACAATACCCGTGGGTCGCCTTCGACTGCCAATATGCAATTTATCCAAGATTTTTCACCCGGTGATAAAGAATTTAATGGGATTGTCCATAATTTTTCTTTATTGCCTTTTGAAAAATACTTTGTTCTAATATTGTCAATTTTTTTCGAATAATATTTTCTAGCAATTTGACTTATAGATAAATTTTGTTGCAGCAAATCTGAATTTGCAAAATAGATATCCGAATATTTTTTTAATTTACCAAACCAATTGGTTTGAAAAGGTTCCGAATCGTATTCGATTATGCCTGAAGTCGGTTTCTCCAAAGCTGACATAATTTTTAATAATGTCGTTTTACCAGAACCTATTGGTCCAATTAATCCATAAATTGTACCAGGATGAAATTGTAATCTACCTACTTGAAGAACAGTACGATCACCATACGTTTTCTTTAGATTTTCAATTCTATAAATAAGCTTACTTCTTGGACTCATCTTTTACTCCATATATTTTTTGATGAATCGGAAGTTATTATTATAATTCTTCTAAAAAATGCTCCGCATCTATTGTTGCAGCACAACCTGAACCCGCAGCCGTAACGGCTTGTCTATATTTATAATCTTGGACATCGCCGCAAGCAAATACGCCCGGTATATTAGTTTCCGTACTTTCCGACTTAGTGATGATATATTTTTTGTCATCCAAATCTACAATATCTTCAAATATTGTAGTATTTGGTCGATGGCCAATTGCAAGAAAAGCTCCATCACAAGAATCCTCACGTATTTCACCGGTTTTTGTGTCTTTTAAGATTACGCCAGTTAAACCGGATTCTGTTGTCCCTAAAAACTCATCTACAACTGAATTCCAATGTACATGTATTTTAGGATGCTTAAATACACGATCCCGCATAATTTTCGATCCTCGAAATTCATCCCGACGGTGTACTAACCAAACTTCAGAAGCAAATTTTGTTAAAAATAATGCCTCTTCCAAAGCCGAGTCACCACCACCAATTACAAGTACTTTTTTATCTTTGTAGAAAAACCCATCGCATGTTGCACAGGCGGAGACCCCATATCCAAATAACTTTTTTTCTGATTCCAAACCAAGCATCATAGCTGAAGCGCCGGTTGCTATAATAATTGAATCACTTGAATATTCCTCATTCCCAATCCATACTTTGAAGGGTTTATTACTAAAATCTACTTTAGTAACATTTTTAAATACGGTTTCAGCTCCAAATCGTTGAGCTTGCTCACGAAATAAATCCATCAATTCTGGACCGGTAATACCCTTTGGAAATCCAGGATAATTTTCAACTTCAGTTGTAATTGTCAACTGTCCACCCGGTTGATTTCCTTCAAAAATGAGGGGTTTTAAATTTGCACGTGCTGCATAAATTGCAGCGGTCAATCCCGCAGGTCCGGAACCAATAATAATAACATTCCTTTTCATTGTTTCGGTCATTAATAAATCCTATACTGTTTCTTGTAAAAGTTTTACAATACTATCTTTTGGAACAGAACCAATAATTTGATTTACTACTGAACCATCTTTGAATATTAATAAACTTGGAATACTACGTATTCCATATTTCATAGCAGTTTGCTGATTAAAATCAACATTTACTTTGCCAAATTTAACTTTACCAAGATATTCGTCCGCTAATTCGTCAATCACAGGAGCTATAGTTTTGCAAGGTCCACACCATTCCGCCCAAAAATCAATTACAACCGGTGTTTTGGATTGCAATACGTCAGATTCAAAATTCTGATCGGTAATTTCTAAAACATTCTCTCCCACATTTCCTCCAATTCTTTAATAAATATCTAATTTTAACAAATCAATTTAACAGTCTAAGATGATTCAATAAATACTATTTTCCAAAAATGATAATATTTTTACGTAATGAGATGGGATATTACTTAATCGGTTACAAATTATAATGTAAAATAGGTTACAGTTTCTATCTTATCACAACAGAAATCGGATTATCTATATTTAAATATTTATCAGCAACATACATCACATCGTTAATTGATACATTTTGTAAGTCATTGAGAAAAGTTTTGTCATGTGTAATATCTTGATGAAAATAATATGAATATCCTAAATAATACGCTTGATTAATACTCGATAAACGCCGAAACATCATTCTACCCAGATACATATTAATAGATTTTTGTAAAGACGCAGATGTAATATCATTTAATATCGATTTTTTGAAGAATTTTGGATATTGTTTCAGAAGTTTATCAACATTCTGCGGTCTGGTACCTTGATTAATATAGAATAATGCATGGTCATCAATTACATTAACTCCCGATCTCATATGATAAGCCATTCCTTGTTTTTCACGAATATCAAATACGATTTTTTCGCTTAAAATCAACGATAGAACTTGTAATGCAGGTTTATCTTTTTCTTCAATTGATATACTAAATCCCCAGAATATATACGAACGATTTCCACCACCTTGTTTATCAATGTTTTGTTTTTCTTGTTGTAACTTGATACGTTTGAAATAAACAGGTTCATATTCAATATTTTCATTTGTGGAAAAGAACGAAAATTCATCATTAATCATTTCAGGTATAACGGATGAAACGACTGAGATAACCATATTACTTGGACTAAAGTAAATATCTCTGAATTGTAGTAATTGTTCATAAGAAGGATAGTCTTCATTTATTAAATATTGACCTTCTGCATAAATCAGTTTTTTATAAGTATCTTTAAAAAGTTCTTCTGCAGGATCTTTTCTACCCATCATCATCGGATTTGGTTT
Source organism: bacterium (assembly GCA_030606865.1). Taxonomy (GTDB): domain Bacteria; phylum Fidelibacterota; class Marinisomatia; order Marinisomatales; family JAHJCW01; genus JAHJCW01. The sequence goes on along the minus strand of JAUWFQ010000008.1, from coordinate 26,333 downwards.
ACTAAATTTCTTTATCGCATTTTGATATTCAGTTTCGCTTGGGATAAAATTTTGCAATTCAGTATTTAGATAATTTATTATAGCGGGGATGTCATCATTTAATGCCTCAACTCTGATATATCCAAAATCAGGATTGAGGTATATGTCATCCATAGGAATATATTCATTATCATTTACAGTAATTGATAAACCAAATTTGCTGCTAATTTGACTATTGTGGTCGGATTTCATCCGTTCCCCAAAACACTCATGTAGAATTTTTGCTGCATCTTTACCATATTCGGATTCCAATGAAGCTTTATGTCCAATTAAATAATGAATTGCTAATAATTTGCTATCTGCGTTCAGTTTAACAATTAAAGTAGGTGATAAACCATCGGATTCGTATAGTTTTTCTGAGACAACAGCATTCTTACTTGTCTCAGTTTTCATTTTTGCAGGATGTTGTAGAATAATGATCGGTTCAGAACCGATATTTAATTGTTGCAATTTTTCAGCAGCTTCATAATAAACAGCACCGGAGTAAGATGCTAATACTGCTTCAATTCCATTTACCGCAAATTCGTGTGCATTGTATATACCAAACATATGCGGTTTTTCAATATTTTTCAAGAAATCTGTACGTGCTTTTATGGCTTCTGAAGCTAATTTTTCTTTAGAGAATTCCCATGTATTACTACGTAAATAACTTTTGACTAATTCGATAATTTCATCAATTGCGGTGTTGTCAGTAATAATTAATCTTGCTTCAAGATATGCAGCTAAAGGCGACTCAATAGTTTGTAATTTTACAGATTGAAAATTTTCACCAAACTTATTGATTAAAATATCTTCTAATTTTGAACTGTTATCCTCAAGTTTGATATCCAATAGCGAGTAAAAAGCGGTTGTCTGATCATGCGGTATTTTAAAAAGAAGTTGGAGTTGTAATTCTTCTCCGTCATAAAACCGATGATAAATTCTATTTTTATTGGGTATTGTAAGAAATTCATTATTAAATCCTAACAACCAATTTTCACTAGTACCACGAACTACCTCTCTCGGCGAATATTTACCATATATCTTATTGATATCATTTAGCATTTCAGCGCTATTAAAATTCCCGATAACGCTTACAATCATATTGTTAGGAACATAATTATTTTTATAAAAATCATAAACTATATCTCTCTCCATGGCTTGTATGGTAGCATATGTTCCAAGCGTTGGTAACGATAGAGCATGCCCTTTGTATAGTATCGAAATTAAATTTCGATTAATTTGTTCACCTGGGCTACCCAATGATTTTGAAATCTCTTCTAAAACGATACCTTTTTCTTTTTGAAATTTGGCTTCAGGAAGAGTCGAATTAAACAACATATCGGCTTGGATTTCCATGCCGTTAATAATGTTATCAGCTGGCGTAACCATCATGTAGTTTGTGTAATATTCTGAAGTATTAGCGTTATTATACCCTCCGATACGATCTGTGTCATCGTAAAGTTGTTTCTGAGTGCGACTATTCGTTCCGTTAAATAATAGATGCTCCAGCATGTGGCTCATACCGGAAGTAGCAAAAGTTTCATAAGCAGAACCAACTTTAACTACGGTATTAATCCCTACCATTGGAAGAGCATGGTTTTCTATTAACAATACCTGTAATCCATTGTCTAAAATGTGAATAGATACACCGCTTGGCAAAGATTGAGCACCACATAGTAATGGTGCAAACAGCATAATTAAACTTATGGTAATTGATAAATTGTTAATTTTGTTTTTAATCATGTGAAAATCCTATATAATTTTATTTTAAATTTATGGTAATTAGACCATACAAATTTTGCCTAAAATTATATTGAATAGTACTTAGACATCTACTCGCATTAAAAAAACAGAAGCCTATATAAGATGTTATATTATAATTGTTACAATTTGAATTGATATAATAATAACCGTATTTTTCTTGATTAATTTTATATGCACTAATATTATTTAATTAAACATTCACATAATGGATAGAAGTATAATAAAAGGTATCCGCGACAACGATCATCGTATATTATCTCATGTTATTACTCAAATAATTGATAACATAGATATTGACAGTCGATTCTATCAAGATATTTATCCATATACAAAAAATGCGATAAGAATCGGAATCACCGGACCACCCGGTGCAGGTAAAAGCACATTGATCAACCAGTTGATCAAATTAACACTGGATAATGATAAATCTGTAGGGGTGATTGCTGTTGATCCGACGAGTCCATTTACCGGTGGTGCTTTATTAGGCGACCGTGTAAGGATGAATAAGTTCACTTGGAATAATAATGTATTTATAAGAAGCATGGCTACGCATGGCGATTTAGGTGGTTTAGCAAAAAGAGCACAGGACGTTGGTGATATTCTTGCTGCAAGCGGAAAAGATATTGTTATTTTTGAAACAGTCGGCGTTGGACAAGGGGAATACGATGTGATAAAAGCTGTTGATATTGCAGTAGTTGTATTAGTTCCGGAATCAGGTGATGAGGTGCAATTAATGAAAGCCGGATTAATTGAAATTGCCGACTTTTTTGTAATAAACAAGTCAGACCGTCCCGGTGCCAACAGATTAGCCGCAACACTAAAATCTCTGTTACATAATAATCATGATAAAAATAGATTTGAACCACCAGTTTTGAATACAATTGCAAGTAAAGGTGATGGTATCGTAGAATTATACGATGGGATATTTAATCATTTAAAATTGATGGATAATAAAGGTATTTTAACTCAAAAACAACTTTATAGGCACCGTGATAGAGTTTTTTCTCTGATACAGAATAAATTATTAAAGGAATTTTGGACATCAAAAAGATTGGTCGTACTTGAACAACGTACAAAAGACATGGAATCAATTAAATCTTCTGCCCACGAAATTGCTAACCAAATAATGGATGCAACGAAGAATGCCTGATACATATTTATATAGAGGGAGAAAGCAAAATAGAAGCAGTAGCAGTGGCAGGATGTTATATGAAATCGAGCCATAAAAAGAAGATACAAAAGTGAAAAAAGACACACCTATGACAAATTTCATCTTTCGGGTGATGACAATAGTTATGAGAATACGAGGTGTTTTTCGCAGTAAAAAGAAAGAGGTTTTATTATCTGGAATTAAAGAAGGCGATATAGTCCTAGATTATGGTTGCGGAATAGGTTTTAACACTATACCTGCTGCAGAGATTGTAGGAAAGAAAGGTAAGGTATATGCTTTAGATATCCATCCCTTAGCTATTAAGACAGTGAATAAAGAAATAAAGAAGAAAAGGTTAACAAATATAGAAACAATTCTCTCCGATTTAGATACAGAACTTCCGGATGAGTCGGTAGATATTGTTTTAGTATATAATGTGCTCCCAATAATTAAAAATCGCCCTGCTTTAATTAAAGAGCTATATAGAGTATTAACAACGAAAGGGATACTTTCTGTAAAAAGTGGTTTAGGTGCAAATTTATATTCAAGAAAAAAAATCGAGACAGAAGATTTGAAAAAACTTATGATAGATAGCGGTCCTTTGAAATTAAAGGAAAAAATTAAGAAATTTTATATTTTTAAAAAAATTGAAAGAAAGTAAAACAAAATAGGAAAAAATGAGTAAACCTGAAATAGTAGAAATGGGGTTCTTGGATCACCTCGAAGAATTTCGATGGCGTATAATCAAATCGCTTGCAGCGGTGGTTGTTGGAGCTATTATTTCGTTTGTCTTTATTGATAAAATTATGGAGATATTAGTAGCTCCCACGCTAAAGATTGGTGCTCAGTTCACATTACAAGTTTTAAAAGTGCAGGGAATGTTTATGGTAAAGTGGGGACTAGCCTTCGTTGGCGGATTTATTTTAGGATTACCAATAATTACTTATCAATTGTGGAAATTTATTGCCCCCGGTTTATATGGAACTGAAGTAAAATATATTCTTCCGATAATAATATTTACTTATGTGGCTTTCTTATGTGGAATCTTATTTGCCTATTTTATTTTGATACCGTTTTCACTGAAATTTTTTACATCAATGGGTTACGGTGACGTTCAAAATAATATATCTATCAATTATTATTTTAGTTTTATTACATGGCTGATGATGGGTGCTGGCATTATTTTTGAAATGCCGATTGTATCATTCATTTTGTCATTAGTTGGCATATTAACTCCAAAATTCCTCAGAACATATCGCCGGCATGCGATAGTCACTATAATGATACTTTCCGCTTTTATCACTCCACCTGACCCGGTTAGCATGATTATAATGACATTCCCATTAATAATATTATACGAAATCAGTATATTAGTTTCAGCCGGTGTAAATCGTGCAAAACAGAAAAAAGAAGACGAACTAATTTAAATGGCTCATTCCATTCTTAAAGAAATAACCAAACCAATCAAAAATGATTTGGATAAATTTCAAATCGAGTTTGAGTCTGCCTTGCATTCAGATGTTAAGTTAATTAATACAGTAAGTAAATATATTATTCAAAGACGTGGAAAAAGGTTTCGTCCGATCTTAACAATTTTGTCTGCCCATATTTGCGGTAAACCGACGGAAAACACCTATCGAGCAGCGTCTGTAATGGAGTTACTACATATCGCAACACTAATCCATGATGACATTGTAGATGATGCCGAATACCGACACAGTTGGCCCTCATTAAATAGAGTTTGGAAAAATAAAATATCTTTATTGATGGGCGATTATGTTTTAAGTAAATCTTTGATTTACATGGTTAAGATGAAAAATTTTAAAGTGTTAAATAGCATTGGTCGAACTGCAGAAGATCTTAGTTCAGGGGAGCTGCTTCAAATTGAAAAATCAATTAGTAAACGTATGGACGAAAAAGTTTATTATAAAATGATTGAGAAAAAAACCGCATCTTTAATTGCAACTGCTTGCGAATTGGGTGCAATTACCGCCTCGAAAAATGAAGCAGATCACGAAGCATTAAAAGTATTTGGAAATAATTTGGGAATTGCATTTCAAATTAAGGATGACTTATTTGACTTGCTCGGCAATCAATCGGAAACCGGAAAAGATTTAGCACAAGATGTAATTAGTAATATGATAACCTTACCCATTATGCATTGTATGAATACTGCTGATAAACAGACAGTAAGGAAAATTGGTATATTGCTGCGTAAAGTCAAAAAGAATAAACAGGTTACTAATGAATTAAAACAAATCATTGAATCAACCGGTGGTTTTGATTACGCGAAAAAGAAAATTGCGGATTTTTCGGAGAAAGCTCTCGATGCCATCAGCGCGTATCCTGATACAATTTATAAACAAAAATTAATTGATTTAGTAAATTATAATGGCATTCGCGATAAATAAGATTGCCAATCCTAAACGAATATTAGTAATAAAATTTAGCTCAATAGGAGATATTGTATTAACAATGTCACCTCTGAAAACCATAAAAAGTATTTTTCCTTCAGCTAAAATTGATTTTCTCACTCTTATTAATTTTGCTCCAATTTTGGAAGGTAATAAATATGTTGATAGAATTATTCCTTTTGATAGAAATGCCGGTTTTATAAAATTATTAAAAACGGGGAAACGGATTAATAAATCAGATTATGATTTGGTAATTGATTTTCATAATTCCCTTAGGTCAAAAATAATTCGATTCATAATTAGAAATATTCCAAAAAAATATTTAAAAAAACCACGATGGAAGAGATTTTTATTATTTAGATTTAGGAAAAATATCTTCCCAGCAGATTTTTCTCAATTAAAATTGCTACACCAGCCAATTAAGGAATGGATGAATGATAAAAAATATCCATTACCGGAATTATTTATATCTGAAATTGAAAAAAAACAAGCGGAAACGATGCTAAAGAGGAATAGTGTTAAAAAACCATACATCACAATTATTCCCGGAGCGGCATGGCCTCAAAAAACATGGTTGATAGATAATTATTGTAAGTTGCTTACGGATTTGAAAAATCAAGAAAATGCTGATTTTGTAATTTTAGGTGGAAAAAATGATAATATTTGTAATGAAATCGCTAAATGCGATCCAACTATTATAAATTTACAAGGGAAGACAAGCTTAAGAGAATCAATGTCAATTATTGCAAATTCAAAATATGTTATTGGTGCGGACACAGGATTAGTGCATGCTGCCGAAGCTTTAGGAAAAAGAGTAGTTGCGATTTTAGGTCCAACATCTCGTGAAACGGGAGCTGGCGTTAATCGTAAAGACTCCATAACAGTAGAAAATAACGATATTTGGTGCAGACCATGTTCCCAAACCGGAAAACGAAAATGTTATCGTGATGAACAATATTGTATGACGACCATCACTCCAAAAATTGTATTTAGTAAGATTACTGAAGGCGGCTTACTATGATATATTTTTGGTTCCTTGTCTATAACATAATAATTTATCCACTAATATTTATTTTAGTTAGTTTAGGTGCAATATTTAATAAAAAACTGAGAGACGGATTAGTCGGTCGTTTTCATACTATTGACATCTTAAAAAACACTTTACGAAGTTGGGATAGAAAGGAATCTATATACTGGTTTCATTCTGCTTCACATGGAGAATTTGAACAAGTAAAACCGGTTTTAAGAGGAATAAAAGAAGTGGAAAAAGGATGCTATATAATAGCGAGTTTTTTCTCTCCATCTGGATACAAAAATGTTGATGATCGCAACATTGATTGCAAGATATATTTACCATTCGATTTTATTTGGTCAATCCGCAGGGCACTTAAAATTATCAAACCAAAAAAATTAATATTTGCATCATACGATATCTGGCCAAACCTTGTTTGGTTAGCTAATAGACGCAAAATACATACGAATGTATTCGCAGCAAGATTTGATCATAGTACATCTAAATTACTTCCTGTAATAAAAAACTTTTATAGAACTGTTTATCAATCATTTTCTACAATTTACACTATAACAGAAGAAGATAATTACCAGCTAAATAAAATATTACCATTAAAAAATAGACCTATCGTACGCGTACTGGGTAATCCTAGATATGATAGAGTAAAAGAAAAAGCTGACAAATTTACGAAAAATCGTACAATAACAGTTTTAATGCGTGATAAAAGACTTATCATAGGAAGCGTATGGCCGGAAGACGAGAAGAAGATTATTAATTCGATATTTCAGCTTATGGAAGAGGATGAAGAACTTTGCATTTTATGGGTACCGCATGAACCATCAGAAAAATATATCCAATCATCAATTCAAATGTTTGAATCGCAAGGATATAATTCGTTAATAATCAAATCAAAAAAAACAACCAAAATTAAAAATGGTAGAGTTGTAATTCTTGCTGTAGTTGGTGCATTATCAAAATTTTACTGGCAGGGACAGCTTGCTTACATCGGTGGAGGTTTTTCCAGTGGCATACATAATGTTATGGAACCAGCTATTGCTCGACTACCGGTAATTTTTGGTCCTAAGTACAGAAAATCGCAGGAGGCGATAGAATTATTGAAATCAGGAGGTGGTTTTTCAATAAATAATGGCATAGAATTTTATGACATAATGAAAATTTTATTAAATGATAAAAATCGTTTTTTAGACGCAAGTTTGTCCGCAACTCAAGTAATCCATGATAATATTGGTTCGGCAACCAGGGTTGTGCGGAGTATCATTCGTGACTGAACCTTTTTCCTTTTCATTACAAATTAAAAAATCTAAATATCTACAATTTCAAGATTACAAATTTTCACCGGGATTACACGTTATTTATGGAGAAAGCAGCGTTGGTAAATCTGAGCTAATTAATCTATTAGCAAATGAAGAGCAAGATAAGTCAGCATTATTTAATATAGATAGGATAAACAGTCAAAAAGATGTAAAAGTTATTCTTCAGAATCCTGATTTACAAATCATAAGTAACACGATAGAAAATGAATTAGCATTTAGTCTGGAATGTAATTCAAATGATACAAAATTTATTAGACATCAATTAAATGATGCAAAAAATAAATTATTGTTTTCTGTAAATACCGATAGACATCCTGTTACGTTAAGTGGTGGTGAAAAGGAATTATTGAATATTTCAACAACATTTTTGTTAACTACAAGTATAATCTTAATTGATGATGCATTATCATTTTTAAGTGATAAAATGAAAAAAATAGTTGTTAACCAATTCTTTATAAAGCAACAAAATGAAATTGTTATTATTTGGTTTACTTCAGATGAAAGTGATTTAAAGTATGGGAACACAAAATGGAAATTAACTCCCGTAGAATTTTCAAAAATAGGGCCACTTCAATTAAATGAATTACCAAAAGCAAACCTACAGAAAGGCGAATTTAATTTAGAAATAAACAAACTTTATTTTCATTATGATTGCAAAAATCCAATTTTTAATGACTATTCAGAATTAGTAAATAATTTTAGATGTCTTGGAATAATTGGTAATAATGGTTCGGGAAAATCAACACTTGCGTCATTATTATTAGAATTAGAAAAACCAATTTCTGGTTCTATAAAATTAAATTGTACCAATATTAAAGATATTGAAATTGGATATCTTGATCAATTTCCTGAAAAGTTATTGGGAATTATGACGTTAGAAGAGTTTGTACAACTATTAATAATTAATGGAAAATTGAATAGCTCACTTTTAAGCGAGATAAATTCCAAATTGTGCTTAAATAACATAGCTTGGGAAGATATCAAGGATATTTTAGCATTGGATTTATCATGGACTACGCTTAGAATCGCGCTAATTATTATATTGTCAAATTGTAATTATGATTTGTTAATATTAGATGAGCCAACATTTGGAATGGGCAGTCAGCAAAAGTTAAATTTACATTCCTATTTTATTAGTTATTTAGAAAAAAAACATTTAATATTAATTTCACATGATCATAGGTATATTAGTAGTATTTGCGACTCAATAATAAAATTATAACAATATGGAAAATAATAAATCAAAGATAACAGACCCTGAACGAATATTAACGTTAGCTAATTTTATAAGCTTACTTAGAGCAATCTTGGTAATACCGATTATTTATTATTTGCCAAAACCGGAATCAAGTGTGACTTTATTTATTCTAATTATTATTGTTATTGCATCTGATGCGCTGGACGGTTTTATTGCCCGTAGAGCACATGAGGTTACACATATTGGAATGTGGTTGGACCCCCTTGCCGATTCTATTGTTATTGTGTCAGTTACTTTCTATTTAGTTTTATCAGGTATTTTTCCGATGTGGTTTTTTATATTCTTTATTATTAGATATCTAACTATTGCATTACCCGGACTATATTTAATAAATCATACACATTTTGTAAATAGTGCTAATAAACCAGGGAAATGGGCAACTGCTGTTGTTGCAATTACATTAGTTTTACATATTCCTCAATTTCCAGCTACAGAATATTTAAAAAATATTTCTTTATGGTTAGCTTTCGCATTGCTGATGATTAGTTGGTTATTATATATGAAAAGATTCCTTGTTGAACTAAAAAAAATATAAGCAACATGAAAATTGGAGCCAAGATATTTAAGGCTTTGGGTAGAACTCGAAGTTCAATAAGCAAGCCACTCAAAGCACTAAAGCGAAAAAAAAATGACGAATCTTTGATACTTCAACTGAAAGAGAGCTTAATAACTTCTGATGTAGGGATAAGTACAACGGATGTTATCATTGATAAGTTAAGTAAGAATAAAACTGATAACCCTATCAGATTAATTCAAGAAATCTTATTAACTCATCTACCGAATCAAAATACTATACCGGTTATTCCTCCAAAATCAGTAATATTTTTGGTTGGCGTGAATGGTACAGGAAAGACTACTACAACTGCAAAACTTGCTAATCTATTAAGTAAACAAAATTTAAAAATATTTATGATTGGTGCTGATACCTATCGCGCAGCGGCTGCTGAGCAATTAGAGGAATGGGCACGCAGATTAAACATGAAGATAGTTAGCAACGCTCAATCCCGTGATCCAAGCGCTGTACTATTTGATGGATTAAAATCCGCTAAAAAGAATAACTCTGATGTGGTAATTGTTGATACAGCAGGAAGATTACATACATATAAAAATTTGATGTCCGAACTTGAAAAAATGGTTCGATTAGTTAATCGACATTTTCCTGAATTCAATATTGTGTCACTACTGACTATTGACGCAAGTCTTGGACAAAATTCACTTATTCAAGCACACGAATTTACACAATTGTTTAAAATCGATGGAGTAATTCTAACTAAGATGGATGGCACCGCAAGAGGCGGAATCGCATTCCCTTTATTTGATGAATTAAAAATTCCAGTTATGTATATTGGTATTGGTGAAAAATTGGATGATTTAATTCCTTTTAATGCAAATGATTATATAAAGTCGATTATCGGTATTGATTAATTGTGTATCGAAAATATAATAACTATATTATTTCTTTGTGTCTCCCCTCAAGGGGAGACATTGTCCCCCTTTGAAGAGGGATTTAGAGGGATAAAAAGAAATGAAATTCTTAGTTTAAATTAAAATTTTCAACGGATAATGTAAAAATATAATGAAGCAAATATACTTGCTTAGTCTCGGTTGTGCTAAAAATTTAGTCGATTCTGAAATATTAATTGGTGGACTTAAACAGTCTAAATTCTTAATTACATCAATACCTGAAGAAGCTGATACAATTATAATTAATACTTGTGGATTTCTAGATCAAGCTCGGGAGGAATCAATTGATTCAATAATTGAAGCCGCAGCATTAAAAAAGACAGGAAAACTTCAACAATTGATTGTTATGGGTTGCCTATCCGAACGTTATCCAGGGCAATTACAGAAAGAACTACCGGAAGTTGATCGATTTTTCGGTGTTAATGATCATAGACAAATTGTATCTTTTTTAACCGGGAAACCATTTATTAAGGATGATCCTCTCTATTGGCGATCTTTGCTTACGCCGAGCCATTATGCCTATTTAAAAATTGCCGAAGGCTGTGATAACGGATGCTCTTTTTGCAGTATTCCATTGATGCGCGGCAAGCAAATATCCCGCCCTATTAATGTTATTATTACCGAAGCAGAAAGACTTGTTAATAATGGAGTAAAGGAATTATTAGTAATTGCGCAAGATACAACTTCGTACGGATGGGACCTTCCCAAGAAAACTCGTCTTGGTAAATTGATGACTGAGTTAGATCAAATCGGCGATCCATTAACGTGGATCCGACTTCATTATGCACATCCGGCACATTTATCACAAAATATTATTGATTCGCTTGCCGGAATGAATAAGCTGTGCAAATATCTTGATATACCAATCCAACATGCCTCCGATAAAATATTATCTTCTATGCGACGAGGTTTAGGTAAAGATGGAATCCGTAACCGGATAGTTGGATTACGGGAAGCAATTCCTGATATTCGTTTACGCACAACCGTTATTGTTGGTTATCCAGGCGAGACTAAAGATGATTTTTTAGAAGTGTGCGATTTTATTGAAGAAATTCAATTTGATCGACTTGGTATATTTACTTATTCCGAAGAAGAAGGAACATTAGCTGAAAATTTAATAGATAATGTTCCACTTCAGTTAAAAAATGATAGAAAATTCAAACTACAAGAATTACAAAATTCAATAATGTTAGAAAAAAATGAATCATTAATTAATTCAACAATGACTGTTTTGATTGACGAAATAAATGAAGATTACATAATCGGACGTACTGAGTTTGATTCTCCGGAGGTAGATAATATTGTTAGAGTTGCAGGAGCATCAGAAATCGGTAAATTTGAAAAAGTATTAATTACTGATACAAATGAATTTGAATTAATAGGAAAGGTTTGTTATTAACAAATTTTTATATAAATTTTATAATTATAATTGACACAAAATAAAGAGGATAAATGAATGAAAAAAACGATAGTACTTCTGCTTGGAATATTGTTGTTAAATAATGTATCATTTGGACAATCCAAATACACACCACATGTTAAGGGCGATGACGCCATGCTTTTCCAATTCAGTGGTTTGGCATACTTGGGAGCGGGTTCTTATAGAGGCGGATTCGGATATAAAAAATTCTTGAATGATAAAACTGCTGTGCGAGGTGCATTTGCTATCCATAATGAAAAGAAGACTTTCCCGTGGGATACCGGTAATTGGCCTGATGGATATATTGGAGAAGATGGGTATGATAAAGAGTTTGGTATAGGATTCGAAGTAGCTGGTGAAATGCATCGCAATAAAGGAAAAGTTGATCCATATTATGGTGCCGGTTTAGGTTTTTCTTTGACGAGAACGAAAAGTGCCGAAGTAGTTCGAGGAGCAGCTGGAAGCACACTTACTCAGACAGTAATAAAAAATGATTTTAATTCCAATGCCGCTACAACATTTGCAGTTTTTGCCTTACTTGGAGTAGAATATACTATAAATGCAGCACTTAGCTTATCCGCAGAATATCATTTAGGATTCTCCAGCTCAGGTAAACCTGATATGAAGATTAGCGGTTCATCGGATAGCGATATAACTGCTAAAGGTGGAAAATCATCGTTTTTTGGTTTAACATCAGTTGGAGTATTAACATTAGCCATTTATTTGAATTAGTTAAGAATAAATAAATTAAAAAGCCCTGTATTTAACGATTAAGTACCGGGCTTTTTTTATGATGTTAAATATTATTTTAAAAAGATTTGTATAATTTTACATCAATATACTTAAATCTATGTTTATCAATTAGATGCCAGATACCGAGGATTGGGTGATGAAAAATCATTTTAGGTCCGGCAAAACGCATCACAGTTTTTATTTTATCTCGCATATCCTTACGATAACAGTGTACCAGACATTCTGAGCAAACCGGTTTATCATCTTGAAATATGCATCGATTTATTCGTTCATATGCAAATTCAGTTAATTCATTACAATCACTACATATTGAACCTATTTTATCATGGTAGTAATCACAATACATTTTAACCATAACTGCTAAAGTACGTTTTTCTCTTTCAATTCGATTAGATAATTTCACGGTAATACTTTCAGTATTTTCTTTGCCTCATCAAGGATATCATCAACTTTTAATATCTCTAATGTCAATTGTTCAATTTTAGTTTCTATATCCTTGATTAACACTTCTTTTTTATTATTTATTATTTGAGTTATTATATTTCTTACTTTATTCGCTTCATCTTGTACTATTTTTCGTACAGCTTTATCTACGATATTATCAATATCAGATTTAATTGTAATTATATAATTACTGGGAGTTCCCGAAATATTGATATTAACATAAAAATCTGAAATTTTTGTAAGCACTGAATCAATGGTACTAATAATAATACTATTAACTTCTCCCAAATAACTGCTATTAATTGATGTTCCTATATATTGAAATCTTATTTTACTTATTATATTACCGTTATGAATATTTATATTAAAGATTTTGTCCACTGAACCATTATGAATATTTAGCTTCCAATCTTTAATTATTTGATATTCGGTTTTGTTAATTTTTTGTTTTTTAACAGATACCGTAAGATTATCATTAATTTCACTTTCGTTAACATGGTCAACTAAACCACTAATATTTACCGATTCTGCAAAATCAAGATTATACCCATCTAATTTTATTGAAGTTGATAAACCGGATATATTTTGCTGTGTAGTGAAATTTTTAATTTCACCTGATAGATTACCTGTCGCCTGTTTAAAAGATAATTTTGCCAATTCAATAAAAAATGATGGTTGAGGGTCATGTTCAGAAAATTGGACATCAATTCCATCAAATAAAATCGGTTCGCTACCATAATAATCATCTTTTAATTTTTTAGAAATATAATTAAATAATGGTTCTAGTTTGTTGTACCATAACAATCCTTCATCAATTTGAAGTAAGATATCATTTTTGAAAATATATTTACTAAAATTCTTAAATCCACGTATATCAGGTGTATATTTCTTGCGCAATTTTGCGATGTCTTTCTCAACAAATTCAAGTGCCCGGTTTTTCTTGGTTTTGAGAGAGTCAATATCAATAGACATAGCTTTTTGATTTATCTTGAGATCTTTTATGTCTCTATCAATTTCCTCTTTTAACCGCTTAATTCCTCTTGAATGAGCAATAAGTCCGCTTATTTTATTCTTTTTTATATCAGCAATTATTACGCTAGCACGATTACGATATTCACGCATATCATCTATATTTGGCATCATTCTATAAGAAGCCTGCCATTCCTTTTCAACTCGTTTAATATCTTGCGTAACAGCTCGTAATCCGTTAACTGTTTGGAGTTCCTCCTGTTCGATAAATGTTTTTAATTTTGATAAATCCAATAGCGGTATAATAAAATCATCAATCGCACGTTTAACAGTTAGTGGTTTAACCCCTTTTATTTCACCTGATTTCTTTCTTTCTGTATTGAACTTCAGCCCATCAATAACCATATCTTTGATAATAACCTTGCGTTCAAATAAATATTTTCCATCTAAATGAAAACGGATGTTATCCACTTCTATCAGGTTTTGCATCGGGGAGTTGGGATTTGCAACTTGTAAATTATTTAATGTTACACCTAACGGAATAATTGTTAAATCGGCCTTACCGACCTCAACTTTAGCGCCAACGATATATTCACCGGTTGTTTCGATATTGTTAGCTATTATTTGATCGGCAAGTAAATACCAAATGCCAAATACAAATAAAACTATCAGGATAAAAACCGCAATTCCCCACCACCTTATCCATTTTCTCACAGCACGTCCTTAAATCCGGTAATTTTTTTGTAGTAATGGTAGAATTCAGAAGACATTAGTGCTTTTGCGATTTTTGTTTTGCGTACATAACCTAAAACATGTTTACGATATTTTCTAATAAGAAAATTCAGCAGGAAAAGCATCGGCAAAAAGCCGACAATTGAAACTAAAATACTGCCGGCAACAATCGTATTATTAATACGATCAAATTTCCAAAATGTAATATTATAAAGATATGTACCTAAATTTCTAAAAACCTCTGCCGTCAATAAAGATAAACCAATTTGATGAAACACACTGTTTAATAAAAAGGAAAGACTTTTGAAAACAAGAGTTCCAAGGATGAAAGCTGATAAATTCACGCGGAAAAACAGAATGATGAACAAAATTATGAGGTTGTGTACACTCCACATTTGCGTAAAACCAACTACCATTCCAAAACATATTGCCAAACTAATATTTATTGGAGCAGTTTCAGAATTAAGAATTCTAATTAGTTTTGCTATTTGTCGGATCATTATTAATATACAGCTATACCGGTTGCTTCTTTAAATCGATAATTTAACATTTTCCAAAAAGATTCATCTTTAAGATAATCGTATTCAATAGTATAAATATTCCCATTAATATTGTTCCAAATCTTTTCATAATAATCATCAATTTCTCTGATCAATGGCGTGCTGGAATTCGCCTCCACCATTAGTTCAGCTTCCAAATTAAACCCACCTAAATTCTTTTTAGTTAAATTTGAGTTTCCGAGTATTACTTTAGATGTTCCGTTTATATATTTGATATAGTTAAATTTAGCATGAAATTGCTCTCCATGTGTTTTATACCACCGTAATTTAATTTTACCATCAGTTTTTTTTAGCAATTCGTGTGCAGACGCTTGATTTGGTGTACCGTACTTTTCATATCCAAAACCATCTTTGTTAGGGTCTAATATTATACGAATATATGCACCATTTTCAGATGCTTTTAATATAGATTTAATTACATCTCTTTTGGATAAGTAAAATGTTGCTAACATCAACGAATCACCATCTGCTAAATTGCTGAATGAGTTTACTAATTCTCTATTAATTTCCTTTTCTGTTAAAAATGTAATCTTATATGGTAAATTATTTTCTATACTATCAGATTTTTTAATTATTGGTAAATCAATTTGTAATTTACCTCCGGAAAAATTTGCAATAGCATTTTCCGAATAAATAATGTCCTTCCAAATATCTCCTTTCACCATTAAACCGACATTGGAAAAATCAGAGCTTGCACTATGGGAATTGTGAGATGTAATTAATGAAACCATTTCATCACCGCTATCAACCACAATAACTTTTCGATGATTAGCTTTTAAATTACCAAATGCCAAATAGCTTCTTAGAGTAACTTTTTTTCCTCCAATTAATAACGGATTTTTAAATCTTCCTCCCTCATCGTTATTACCAAACCATTGGATAAAGGTTCGCCAAACCGGACTATATAAGTAAGTATTATCACGCATTTTTCGTAAATCAGCAATTATTATATTCGTACCGGATTTTTGCAATAATTGTAACTCAGGTGATTTGTATCCACCATATAAAGTGTTCAACGGATCTGTCATAAAATCTATTTTTATATCTGGATAGGCAATTTTCTTGGATATCAAAGTTTGCGTTAATTCCTTTGATAAATCTCGGTAAGCAAAATTTGCAGGTCCTTTAAAGGAGTTGAATAAAAACATATCAATAAAAATATATTTTTTCGCAACACTAACTAGCGAGTCGATGGTATTATAAATTTCCTGATCATATATGATATTACCATCAGCATCTTCATAAGTTAAATCCGCAAGGAATTCGATATCTCCTTCCGCTACTTGATGAACTTCACTACGAAAATTTATTCCCTCAGGTAATGGCTTATTGCTTTGATAAATACCGACTGCTGTCAACCAACCAAACAAAATGAGTATGTATTGCATTATAATTGGAATGAATCAATCTGTTTGAATATCACCTGCTAACCCTAATTCAGCTGCTTTTTCTTTAAGCGCATCTATGACAAACTGAATATGTTCGGCTCTATCAACACCGAGTTCCTCGATTCCTTTGCTAATATCTTCCCTACTCACTTTTGCAGCAAAACCCTTATCTTTCAATTTTTTTGTAACAGATTTAACTTTTACATCATTAATTGATTTTGATGGTCGCACATATGTTACAGCAAAAATAAAACCGGCTAATTCATCACATGCAAAAAGTGTTTTTGCTAATAATGTAGTTCTATCAACACCTGTATAATCTGCATGACCCATGATCGCATCTAATATTTCCTCTTCATATCCATGTTCTTTAAGTATTCTATTACCAACAAATGGATGCTCTTCAGCTGTCGGATACGTCTCATAATCAAAATCGTGTAAAAGTCCTGTGACACCCCACATATCTTGATCTTCCCCAAACTTTTGTGCATATTTGCGCATCACTTGCTCAACAGCATAGGCATGTCTTAGTAAAGAATCAGATTTTGTGTACTCTTTTAAGAGATTCAATGCTTCTTGTCGATCATATTTACTCATTTTTATATCCTAAATACAAATGGCTCTAGCAAAAACCAGAGCCATTTATTATTTTATATTTGTTTTATCCTTGAATCATGTCCAATACTAATCGAATTATTGCTCCAGATGCACCTTTTTTATATGTTAACGAACTTTCTTTATTATTATATGCTGTTCCGGCAATATCAAAATGTACCCATGGAATTCCTTCACCAACGAATTCTTTTAGGAATGCGCCGGCGGCGATAGTTCCCGCCTGTCGAGTAGCGCCAACATTTTTAATATCCGCAATTTCCGATTTAATTTGCTCACAATATTCATCCCAAAGTGGAAATTCCCAAACCTTTTCACCTGTACTCTTTGAACTGTTCTTCACCTTTTCGACTAACTTTTCATCAGTTCCCATAATTCCGGTTGCAACATGACCCAATGCAATTACTACTGCACCAGTTAATGTTGCAAAATCCAACATATATTGTGGCTTAAAATGCTTACTTACATACGCTAATGCATCTGCTAATATCAAGCGACCTTCGGCATCGGTATTCAATACTTCTATGGTTTTACCATTGTAAGCTGTGAGAATATCTCCGGGTTTATAAGCTTTATTACCTGATAAATTCTCTGTAGCCGGAACTGCAGCTACAATGTTTACTTTTGGTTTTAACTGAGCAACAGCCTTCATAACCCCAAGTACAAGACCACCACCACACATATCAAATTTCATTTCATCCATACTTGCAGAGGGTTTAATTGATATTCCGCCGCTATCAAAGGTCAGACCTTTTCCAACAAGTGCAATCGGTTTTTCATTGGTTTTACCGCCTTTATATTCCAATAAGATGAACTTTGGGGGTTCGCCCGTTCCCAAGGCAACTCCAGCAAATGCTCCCATTCCCATTTCCGTAAATTTCTTCCGATCAAACACCGTAAGTTTCATACCTCCCTCAGAAGCAATTTCTTTTGCTAATTTAGCTAACTTTGTAGGAGTTGTAACATTACCCGGATCATTTTCTACATCTCGGGCAAAGCAAACAGCTGATGCAATAATTGATCCTTTTGCCAATGCTTTAGGATCAGCATTTAAAACTGATGCACTATCGACTTCGAAAAGTTCCTTATCTTGAGTTTTGTAAGTAATAAATTGGTAGCTTCCTAAAACAATTCCTTCTGCTAAAGCATGACTGAAAGAAGCTGCCTTTTTACCTCCAAATAATTCCATTGCTACTGTTTTTAATTTTTTAGATATAGCAGTTTTTAATACGGTGCCACCTGCTAATCTAATCACTTCTTCATCAAATTTCTTTTTATCTCCTAGCCCAACTACTAAAATCCTTTTCTTTTGTCCATAAAATATTGATGTATCGCCGCTTTTCCCTTTTATATCACCATTTTTAATGGCTGCTGACATTTGTCCATTAACGTATTCATCAGCTTCTTTTCCGATTGTAGAAAGTTTTAAATCTTCAAAAACACCAACGGCAAATAAATCTGTTTGAGTTTTAGAAAATGTAGCTGTCAAATTTTTTACTGATTTTAAATATCCCATTAATTCCTCTATTAACTATTAATTATTGATTATAAACAATAAAATATACTAATAATATTTTTATTCTCAATTTAAATAGAAAAGGCTCAGTATGAGCCTTTTCTATTTTTTTCTATTTATTTACGATTTTGAACTAAAGCGTCAACAACACTTGGATCGGCTAAAGTGGAAATATCACCTAACGAATCAATTTCATTTTCAGCAATTTTACGTAAAATTCTACGCATGATTTTGCCTGAACGAGTTTTTGGAAGTGCCGATGTAAATTGGATCTTATCGGGTTTAGAATGTGGTCCAATATCATTAGTTACCGATTTAAGAATAGCTTTTTGAATATCCTCACTTGGCTCAACATCTGCCATTAAAGTCACGTAGGCATAAATACCTTGACCTTTAATATCATGCGGGAATCCTACTACAGCTGCTTCGGCAACTCCTTCTGCTTTACCGATTGCTCCTTCTACTTCGGCAGTGCCGATGCGGTGACCTGAAACATTCAATACATCATCAACACGTCCGGTAATCCAATAATATCCATCTTCATCACGTCGAGCACCATCGCCTGTGAAATAGTAACCGGGATACATTGCAAAATAAGTTTGCTTGAATCGTTCATGATCGCCATATAAGGTGCGCATTATTCCGGGCCATGCTGCTTTAATCGCCAATAAACCGGATACGCCATTACCTTCTATTTCTTTACCTTCTTCAGTTAATAATACAGGTTCTATACCAAAAAACGGGAATGTTGCAGAACCAGGTTTTATTGGCGTTGCACCTGGTAAAGGTGTAATCATAATGCCACCAGTTTCAGTTTGCCACCAGGTATCTACGATTTGACATTTCCCTTTACCTACAATATTATAATACCAATTCCATTCCGGTTCTTTGATCGGTTCTCCAACTGTACCAAGTAAACGTAAGCTAGATAAACCATGTTTTAATACCCAATCATCACCTTCACGCATGAGTGCGCGTAAAGCTGTCGGAGCAGTATAAAAGATGTTAATATTATGTTTATCAACTATTTCCCAAAATCGTCCAAAATCAGGGGAATTTGGAACACCCTCAAACATTACGGTAGTTGCACGATTAGCAAGCGGACCATACACAATGTATGAATGTCCGGTTATCCAACCGATATCAGCTGTGCACCAGTAAATATCGCCCTCGTGATAATCAAATACCAATTCATGCGTATAAGCAGCATATACTAAGTAACCACCCGTAGTGTGCAAAACACCTTTCGGTTTTCCGGTTGAACCCGATGTATAAAGAATGAATAACGGATCTTCCGCATCCATTTCTTGCGGTGGACAATCATTGGAAGCTTTTGCCATTTCTTCATGCCACCATAGATCACGACCCGATTCCATTGATACTTCCTCACCGGTACGTTTTACAACAAATACATGCTCGATTGAAGGAGTTTCTTTTACAGCTTTATCAGCCTTAACTTTCATTGGAATGTTTAATTTTTTACCACGCACACCCGTATCTTGTGTAATTAGCGCTTTACAAGCTGAATCATTGATTCTGTCACGAAGAGAATCTGATGAGAACGCGCCAAAAACAATTGAATGGACTGCGCCAATTCGTGCGCAAGCCAACATTGCTACTGTGAGTTCAGGAATCATTTGCATGTAAAGACATACTCTATCGCCTTTTTCAATACCATTGGATTTCAAAACATTTGCAAATTTTGATACCTCATCCTTTAGCTCATTGTACGTGAATCTTTTATCTTCTGCAGGATTATTACCTTCCCAAATCAAAGCTGTTTGATCACCATGACCGTCTTCAACATGACGATCTAAGCAATTATAGGCAACATTTAGTTTTCCGCCTTCATAATATTTGATATTTCCTTCAATAAAATCAAATGAGCGAACTTTTTCCCATTTCTTTGTCCATGTAATCCGTTCAGCGATTCCCGCCCAAAATTCGTCCGGGTTATTAACCGATTCGTCATACAATTTTTGATACTGATCAAGGTCAGATATCCATGCATTTTTAGATGAATCGACACTTGGTTTATATACTTTTACAGTCACTTATTCCTCCGAATATTTAGTAAAATTGTTAGTTGTTATTATTATTAAGAAATTTTTATTTATAATTTATCCGTCAAATTTACTGAGCTTAATATATCGACTACAAGGAAAACGGACTTTAACATCCTATTATTTTTTATTATAAAAAAGGAGTGAATATTTCACTCCTTTTTTTAGAATTATATTAGATTTTTATTATTTCGCTAAATACTCTCTTGCCATCTTTTCGCCTTCTTCAATATTTACTTTAAGAAGTAAAAATCCACCAATAATAAATAGAATTAAAATTGAAAGAATACCTAGTCTTACATTACCTGTAATTACTGTTATTGTACCAAGCATAAATGGGCCAATAACTGCAGCAAATTTGCCAAGCATATTATAAAAACCAAAGAACTCAGCAGCTTTTTCTTTTGGTATTAATCTAGTGTACAAACTTCGGCTAAGTGCTTGTATACCTCCTTGGAAAAGACCAATCATACCAGCTAGAACAAAGAAATGCCATGTTTGAGTCATGAAGTATCCTAAAAACGTTATAACACCATAACCTATAATACCAGTCATAATGGCTTTTTTTAAACCTACTTTATTGGAGTATTTCGCAAATAATAATGTGCATGGGAAAGCAATAAATTGAACCATCAATAAAGCAATAATCAAAGCGCTATCATCAAATCCAAGTGTTACCCCAATATCAACAGCCATTCTGACAATTGTATCAACACCATCGATATAAAACCAATAAGCTAAAAGAAATAATCCAACTACTTTAAGATGTTTAATATCTTGAATTGTGCCAGCAAGTTGTTTCCAACCTAAACTAATTGATTTAATAATGCCAACTTTTTTATATATTTTTGGTTCTTCTACCCATAAAAAGATAGGGATAGAAAAGACAGCCCACCAAATTGCAACAGATAGAAACGATAATCTTATCGCAGTTGCACCATCAGCGATTCCAAACATTTCCGGCATTTGATACATTAATACATTTACTAAAAATAAAATTCCTCCTCCTAAATATCCTAAACCGAATCCAAGAGATGATGCATAGTCTACCTTCTTTTTTGATGCTACGCCCGGTAATAATGAATCATAAAATATATTCCCGCCTGAGAATCCAACAGTAGCCAAAATATAAAATAGAATAGCTATTTGCCATTGCCCCTGAGCAACCATCCATAAACCACCTGTCATAATAATACCAAGGAATGCAAATGTGAATAAGAATTTCTTTTTCGTTGTTCCACGATCTGCAATAGCACCTAAGAAAGGAGCAAGTGCTGCCACTAATATTGATGCAATTGAATTGGCGAGACCAAGATAATAGGTGCTTTGTGTAAGATTTTCAGGATTCGCCCAATATTTTTTAAAGAAAATTGGGAAAAATCCAGCCATTACTGTTGTTGCAAATGCTGAATTTGCCCAATCATAAAACGCCCAACTTCTAATCGTTTTTTTGTTATCAAGCATGGTCCCTCCGGTTTGGTTTAATAGTACAATCTAAAATGTTAAGGAAATTTAATACGAATTTGATGATATTCAACAAAATATATAGGTAGGAAAAGAATGAAAAGAAAATATTAATAGAATTTTAAATCTTCAATCTTGAATGTGACTGTGGAGCCAGACGGAATCGAACCTACGACCTTTGGGTTTTGAGCCCAACGAAGTGTCAACAATATCACCACTTATAGAAAAACGTGTCAAAAACGTGATCTTACTGTCAAACAAAGAGTTCCAAGAAATTAATTATACAGGGACTCTTTTTTAACAATATTTGAAACTGTTGTTTAATTAGTAGTCAACCATTAGATTCTCCTATTACAATAGAAGGAAGTTTTCATGAGAATATCAGAAAAATTACACGATGATATTACTGTACTTACAATCTCCGGTAAAATGATGATAGATGCCAAAAGTACCGACCTGCACAAATACGTAAAAGAATTAATCGCAAAAAACCAAACTAAAATAGTAATAGATCTCGGTAAAGTAACCTGGCTAGCTAGTGTAGGATTAGGTGCAATACTAGCATCCTACACCTCTGTAAAAAATGCTGGTGGAAACCTAAAACTAGCTCGATCTACACGGAAGATTCGCAGTGTACTAATATTTACGCAACTAATAAAAATTCTAGAAGATTACGATACCGTACAAGAAGCCGTAGATAGTTTTTAATTGCATACTAGTTACATGGAAGATTCCTGATGGATGGTTAATGAAAATCATTAACTCTACACCAAATAAATCAAATAAGTATCATATACAATTTTAACAATTACTTTTTGCTTTTATCAAAATTGTAATTCTTAGATAAATAAATCTTCTAAATACTTTGTAGAATAGTAAACTCCTAATATAATTACCGAAACGAAAATTATATGTGTCACATCCATCAGTTCTAAATTTTGTACAAAATTAATTGAATCACTTGATGTAACAACCGTCTTCTCTATTACAGTATCAATCATAATAATTATTATTAACTACTTTTTATCGTGCGAGTCTTAGGTTACCTTTGATCTAATGTTACTTCATCGCCAAGTGTAAATTCTCCACCAACCCAATCCCTTAACGTTTCCATATTCAGATGATCTTCTTCACCAGCAAGATGCCATAAAATCAAAGGCTTTTTGTTGTCTTTTCTAATAATCCATCTTGCAGTACTTTTGTCAAGAGCTAGTATTGCCTTTTTTAATTTTTCTTGCTCCGGTTTTCCTTTTGCTAATTTTTCAAGTAGTCCTCCATTTGATATTATGATAGGTGGTCTAGCCATGTTGTTCTCCTTTTTGTTTGTTAATCAAAATATTCCTTATATAAATCAACAACTTCACGATACTTAATAATTTTTTTCATATAAGTATTCTTATCATTTGAATTATTAATAAATTTTAGACGATCATGAATTTCATCATTTGCAGATGATAAATATTTTAAGGCTAATGAAGTATCTTTAACAATTATATAGTAATTATATAAATCATAGTAAACACACACTGCATAATCTTCGTAGGGTTTTGTACTTTTTAGGATTGTTTCAGATTCCAATAATTTATTTGTAGCAGTCCAATTTTCTCCGTTTTGTAAAGCAGATAATGCCCATGCTGATGTAGTCCATATACCATGGGTTGGGTCATCTAACTTAGTCCATACACTATTTGCTAATTCAAAAAACTTAAATGATTCCTCATATAGTTCTTTTTGGCGCATTAATTGCCCAAGATATTGATAAGATACACCTAAGTAATAAGTTTCATCGATAATGTCAGCCAGTTTTGATACATTTAAAAAAACATCATGAGCAGCGTCATAATTTCCAATACTATAATTAATTTCACCAATAAAAGATAACGAACTGATTTCATTTCGCTTATCGGAGATTTCTTTGGCTGCTTGCAATGAAGCTTCAGCATATTTTAGAGCTGATTCTATTTTCCCCAATCCCATAGAACTATAACTTATACCTATCAAAGAATTCACCATTTGGCTTTTATTTTCAATCTTTTCAAAAATATCGCGTGATTTCTTATACGCATCCATTGCTGATATATAATCTCGTTTTGCTAAGTATACACTTCCTAAATTATTCAATGCTCCCCCCTCACCCTGAATATCGCCGAGCATTGCACTCAAAATACGTGATTCTGAAATATAGTATTCAGCCTTACTGAATTTTCCCTCCCAATAATAGATCCCTCCAATATTACGTAATATTCGTATTTCATTGTATTTATCATCATATTTTTGTACAATCTTTAAGGCTTCATCGTAATATTTGACAGCCCCCTCCGTATTATATTGCAAAAGATGAACGTTACCCAAATTAAACATCGCTAAAGCGATTGTTCTCTCATCTTTAATGTCACTAGCATAAACTAGGCACTCACCAAATAATTCATTTGCTTTATCATAATTAACTGCACCAACATATATTTGACCCAATTGAATTTTGGCTTGCATAAAATTTGGATATATTTCTAAAGCTTGTTCTAATAAACCTCTAGCAATGTTGATGTCTTTTTCATATTGTCGTGTTTCCCAAGCATGCTTTCCTTTTAGATAATACTCATAAGCATCAGGATCAATAATAACCTGAACTTTTAGTGATTTTTTTGTAGATATCCCGAGATTATTTAGTACCGTACCAGCAAGGATTGTGGTTATTGAACTGGCATTTTTAACCGGTTTAGTCCATTTTTTTGCAAAAATATCTTTACCCGATTTTGGATCAATAATGCGACACCATAAATCAAACACACTATCAGCTTTAAAGAAACTACTGAATAGTAAATAGTCTACCCGTAACTTTTCGGCGATTTCCATCATGCTAAACTCAGATCGCTTATATTTATTTACATCATTAATAGTTGGAACCCTTATAACCCCAGCGCTAGCAACATTTATAATGAGATCTTCGGTAATTCCTCTTGACCAAAAATCATCTTCCGGATCACCAAGATTCTCCATGTTCAAAATTCCTATTGATGGAACGTGTGGTGTTCGAATTATCGCAAAATATACGATAGATGAAATAATTGTTATCAAAAGAAGCGACGCTATTAAATAAAACCAAATTCTATTTTTTGTACCATATATACTTTTCAGTATTTTCAGTGGAATTGCGGGAATATCTTTATTTCTTTTGTAACTTTTCAGATCCTGTAATAAATCACTAACCTGTTGAAAACGATCATCAGGATTCTTTTTAAGCATTTTATTTACGATCTGCTCTAATTCAATCGGGATATCAGAATTAATAGCTGTTATTGTTTTCGGTTCTTCATTGATAATAGAATACATAACAGCTTGATCATAACTATCTTGGAACGGTATTTGATTAGTCAACATTTCGTATAAAATAACGCCAAGCGACCAAATATCTGTCCTCTGATCGATATTTGAGTTACTAATCTGTTCCGGCGACATATATGCGATTGTACCGGTTGTTCGATCAGGACTGATGAGTTTTTCCTGACAACAAACCTTTGCAATTCCAAAGTCTACAATTTTTGCAATTCCGTCATTAGTTATTAAGATATTTCCTGGTTTTATATCGCAATGAACAATCTCCTTACTATGAGCTTTTTCCAATCCTTTTGCAATTTGAATTATATATTTTAGAATATTTTTTATGCTAAGTTGTTCTTCCAGTAATTTTTTCTGAAGAGTTTCACCTTTATAATAATTCATACTAATAAACAGTTGGCCGTCATCTGTTTCACTAATTTCATGAATAACACAAATATTATTATGATCCAATGACGAGGCAGATCTAGCTTCACTTACTAAACGCTTTTTTGCATTTGGATCTCGACAGAATTCTTTGGGTAAAAACTTAAGTGCTACTTCCCTTTTAAGAGTTAAATCTTCTGCTCGGTAGACTTCTCCCATTCCGCCTTCGCCAAGCTTTTCAATAATCTTATAATGGGATATGGTTTTACCGATCATATTTCAATAATTTTAAC
>JAUWFQ010000131.1 GCA_030606865.1 bacterium | reverse complement strand
TATAGTATATTATTTTCTATGCGGTTCAATCGGACTACCGAGATACCAATCGGGTTCGGCCGGCTTGGCGCGCGGGTGGAAAATACGCCACGTTGTTGGTCATCCATATACGGAATAACTTTTAATTTATATTTTTGAGCGAGGTGAAAATGGCAGATCAATATTATATGGGAAAACCCATCAAGGTCGGCTAATCCATCGACAAATTCGGTGAATACTTCAACTGTGCCTTCAATTCCTTTGCCGGCTTTGGGCTGAATTGGTGTTCCGCGTGCTTCTTTAAAAGACGAGTGAACAATACCAATTGGCTTAAAATTCATACTTTAATTTATGGATTCCCTACTATATTCTAAATGTCAAACTTGTAGAGACGTAAAATATTACGTCTCTTTATATTAATCACCCCTCTATCCCGCAATGCGGCATGTCTCCCTCGCCTGTCCTGCTCTTCGGGGAGGGGAGATAAAGTGGGGTGCCTATCTTCACGAAAGTTACGATAGGTAAAAAGAATCCATTATTATAAAAAGTTCTTGCATATAATGTTATATATATCTAACATATAGTTAGAAATAATTAACTATCGGAGGTTTTATGAAGAAAATATTTCTTCCCGTTTTCATATTAACTTATGTAGTAATTCTTGCTGGCATTGGAATATTGCAGACAGGAACAATTGACAGTAGTAATAATCATTCGCTAACAGAATACATTTTTATTGGTGTCATTTCAATACTCTTTTTAATCGGTATTATTTTGAGTATTAAAAGGTACAGGTCGGAAAAGCAGGGATTGCCAGTAGACGATGAAATGTCCATTAAAATTGTAAATAAGTCTGCTTCATATTCCTATTATTTGTCATTATTTCTATGGCTTGTAATAATATTTATTCAAAGCAGAACAAACTTAGTTGGCAGCATATTAATGGGCTATGGAATTATCGGAATGGTTACAACATTTATATTATGTTTTATATATTTTAATTTTAAAGGAGTTAAAAATTAAGAATAGGATTAAAGAACTGAGAGCAAGACAAAATATCACTCAGTTAGAATTGGCAACACTTGTTAGGGTGCGGCGAGAAACGATTGTGTTTCTTGAAAAAGGGAAATATAATCCTTCACTTAAACTAGCATCTGATGTATCAAAAGTATTTAATAAATCTATTGAAGATGTTTTTTTGTTTAATTGATAGAAAATAGTTGTCATTTTGAATGTAGTGCCCAACTTCACTAAAGTTACGATGGGTAAAAAGAATCCACAAAACCGCTGTCATACCCGCATAGGCGGGTATCCATTATAATAAATTCTGTTATTGCGAGGAGTGTAACAACGAAGCAATCTGCTTTTGTTGGGGGATTGCTACGCTACGCTCGCAATGACAAATCTACAATTCCCCTTCTCCGATGTGTGGACTCCGCAAGGCGAAGAACGGAGTAGTCTTTAAAAAGCGACACCCCCTGACTTCGTCAGACCCCTCTAAAAAAGAGGGAAATTTTATAATGCAACCTTCCAATAGAGATTTAATAAAGTTTGAATCAGATTTCAGAATATTTAGTGTAAATTTGGCTACGAATAATTAAAAATTTTGGACTTCTCTGAATTAATAAAAATAAGGCAAAGTGTCAGAAGTTATTCTGACAAAGCTGTAGAAAAAGAAAAGATTGAAAAATGTCTTGAAGCAGCCAGGCTAGCTCCTTCGGCTAGTAATTCACAGCCATGGAAATATATTGTTGTAGATGATAAGGAATTAAAAAACAAGGTTGCTGAAGCAACTTATGACAAATTAGTTAAATTCAACAAATTTGCATTGCAAGCTCCGGTGATAGTTGTCATTGTTTTGGAAAAACCAAAATTGATTTCCCAAATAGGCGGAGAAATAAAAAAGCGTGAATGGCCATTAATTGATATT
This sequence comes from bacterium, assembly GCA_030606865.1. Lineage (GTDB taxonomy): Bacteria > Fidelibacterota > Marinisomatia > Marinisomatales > JAHJCW01 > JAHJCW01. The sequence continues at coordinate 3,295 of JAUWFQ010000131.1, read as the reverse complement.
GGAATCACCGCTGAACATTTTTGTCTGCAAGCCGCTGAATTAGGTCTTGGCACTTGTATGATTGGATGGTTTAATCAAAAAAGAATCCAAAAATTATTAAATATTCCCAAGAATAAGACCATTGGCTTGGCAATTACAGCGGGTTACCCACCCGACGGTTATCCGTTAAGAAAAAAAATCAGAAAAGAGAAGTCTGAAGTGATCGGTTATAATAAGTATTAATCCTCTGTCATTCCTTCTTTGTCATTCTGAACGTAGTGAAGAATCTATGTTTTGTCATTCCGCACCGGAATCCACTATTATACATTTAATTTTTTGTTGCACTGTTCTTCGAAATAACAATTTTATTCATTGGAAAACCAGATTGGAAGAGTAGTTAAAGTAATGTAAGACCATGAATATTTTTAAAATATTTTTCAGATTATCTTGTATTTAGATACAAAACAATATATTCTTTACTATATAATATATACGAATTATAGTGTTTTACGCCTAATTGAGACTCAGTAAACGATAAATCTATAATTATAAGTGCACAAAAGAGGTGTACCATGAGAAACCTACATATCCTAATAATTATTGCAGGATTATTGACTTTCATCTTTAGCTGTGACCGCGCAACAGATACAAATGGGGATTTAGAGGAACCTGTTATTAGTAAAACAATTGGAGCAAACGGAGATGCTATATCAATAATAAACAATGATGGTGATGAAATTGAACTGATAATTCCTGCAGATGCTATTACCGACAGTACCAATATAACATTAACGGCGCTAAACGAATTAAATAATGACATATTTGCTGATAATTTATCTTTTGGTATCCGACTTGAACCGGCAGGACTGATGCTTAATGAACCCGCTACTCTTAATATTAATTTTGCCAACGATTTATCCGACACTACATCGGCAACACTATTTAATTTAATTGATAATTCAACGGCTTTTCCCCTTGGTAATCGAAAAGTAACCATGAAAAGTATTAGCGGTGATATTTATCATTTTAGTCCATATGGCGGTGCAAATCCTTCCGGAGGCGAAGCTTCTCAACAAGCTGATGGAATTGACGGTAGTGGTGCCGGACCCTATGATTGGCAAACTACATTCGCAGCCATAGATGCTCTAATTTGGTACGGGAATCTCCTAATCCGTCTCGGTAACGAAGTAGAAGGGCAGAAGTATTTAGATCGCGCTCGCGATATACTAGAAGCTGCTGCACAAAAATTTCTTGACCAACCAACACCTGATGAACCTTGTGGATGGTATTTAGACATCGCTTTAAAATATGCCGAGAAAGTGAATTTGATGGTTGGTGGAGAAATGAATGCTAAGTTTAGTGATCTGTTGGTTGATCTTGCTGACAAATGTTTAGGTCGTGGTCAAATTGAGTATGACCATCAATTATCGATGTCCTCTACGGGTTATACAGAGGAATGGACTTTAACCGGATTCGTCGACTGGTATTTTACAGTGCTTACATATCCCTATGGGGATGTTAGTGGCAGTGGTACGATAGTTCTCTCCAGAAATGGTACTGGTGGGGAATGCACATTCTCCTGTACTGCATCAATTAATGTTGAAGTTAGCGGAACACTTGAAGCAGATAATGATGCTTTATTGTGGATTAATTTTGAATTGGAAGAAAATTGGCCTGAACTTATTTATACCTGGGTATGCCCTGATGGTAGTTTTAATGTGACGCAATCCGCATTAGGTCAACAAACAGTTTCCTTGCGTCTATTACTTCAAGAAGGGTGGACTGAAAGTAGGCCTGTGACAGTTACACCAGTCAGTGGTACGCAAACATATATATTACATATTACTCGACTGCCCTAATTTGCTATTTTGGCCAAAAGGAGATTTAACACAAGGAAAGTATCACGTTATGCTATGGGAAAATTAATGATAGTAAATTTGTGAAAATTAATCTTACATTTTGTTTTCTAAATAAAAGTGATATAATGAACATTAAACATAAAAAGGGAGAGAGTTAATATGGCTAAATGCACATCAGAAATAAATCTAGAAATTTATCTTAAGAATCGTAATGGGGAAAATAATGCAGCTAACGCAGAGCTTCTTTGCGAAAAGTGCCATGCTGCAAGAGCCAATGATGGTGTATCGGGACAAACTCCTGCTTCATTACCGTTTGACGAACAATCTGAAGTAATAATAATGGCTGGAGGTCAATGTGAATGCACTCGGTCTGGCAGTTGTCATTAGAAAAATATTATTACCAATTTGTTATAGCAGAACAACTATATTGTCATTCATGTCATTCTGAGCGCAGCGAAGAATCCATGCTTCTGTCATTCCGCATTTGATGCGGAATCCATTATTATTAAACACACCTCTGATGAATCGTGGCAATGTCTTTATTACTGTCAATATTTAATTATTCAAGAAACAGTCTGCATCACAGATTACGGCAGATTAAAGGATTTCTCTGATTTAAAAACAAATGATAATAATTCTAATCTGTGGAATCTGAGTAATCCTATTAATCAGTGATACAGACAATTTCCAACACAATTCCCCTTCTCTGATGTGTGGTCCCGCCAACGGCGGGGACGGGGTAGTTTTGAACCAAAATAGTATTCTTCTAAAATTTGCAGTAAAAAGAGTATAATGTGAAGTTTTACTTTTAAAAGGGTTGTAACTACGTTACTTTTTCCAATTATATATTAATTTACCACATCCACATCTAATATTTTGCTCTACATTGTCATAAAACTTAGTTGAAAGAAATTTATCGCAGTCGTTACAGTAAAAACAATTAATGAGTTTCGTCACGTCTTTCCACATTGCATCCAAGTCCTCAATGCTTTCTTGAAATTTACTGTCGTGAGAAGTTATGTTACCAACGAACATTGGCATCCCTTTGATTTTTGGAATGTTAGCTTGTGTCTTTAGCTCTTTGCTTGATTTTGATAATTTGCTTTGAACTGCATCCAATAGTTCGGGAGCCATTCGTTTCTCGTTAATGTCATTTTTACGGTAGGCAACTTTTGCCTCAATTTCGAGAGCCACATGTTTCATTACCTTTTCGGTGTAAACTCGAATATCGTTACCAAGTCCGTCAGTGCTTTTGTCATCGATTTTCTTCTTTATCCTTTCTTTGATGTCGGCTAATCCTTTTTCAATTCCAGTACCTTTTTCTTTCGTCCATTTGAAATTATTAAGAAGCCAATCCTTACTTTTTACCTCACTTGACACTAATTCAAAGAACTCTTTCTCATGTGTGAGAAGAATAACTTGATAATCACTAAATTTGTTAACAAGCAATTGAGCAA
>JAUWFQ010000179.1 GCA_030606865.1 bacterium | reverse complement strand
CTTCTTTTTACTACTCATTAAACTAAGATAATCAATTTTGAGGTTCATCAGCCAACGCATTATTTCAAAATCATGTTGGTGACCACGTGTTGCAACTAAAACGTAATCGGCTTGGGCAATATTTGTATTCTTAATTATTTCAAATATCTCATTATTACTAATTTGCAAAGCAAACGGGAAACGTGTGCTATTTGCTAAATCTTGACGTTCATCATAAATTTTAATGTTAAGTTCAATAAAATGAGCTAAATCTGCCACGGCTTTGCCGACGTGACCGGCGCCAAAGATATGCAAAATCGGACGATTTCCAATATTTTGGATCAAAAATATTTCATTATTATATTTAATAGATTTTGACTTTTTTTGTTCTCTAACCTCATCAATCGCGCTAACTATTTTCTTGGGAAAAGCCAACCGGTAATCTTTTGTGATTTTTATCCGCTCAATTAGTACATTATTTTGTGATGATATTTTTGTAATTAAAATATTGTAATTAATTACTTTATCTGAAAGGATTGATCTCAATATATTTTGAGTTCTTTTGGAGTATGGCTCAATTAATATTGTTGTGTTACCGCCACAAATACTACCGGATTTAGTCACATCCTGATTGGTCAAATCAAACTTTTTTAATACCGGTTTACCAGTTTTGATAATGTCCTGAGCTAAATTTATAACGGAATGTTCCAATGCGCCGCCACCTATAGTCCCGATTATTTCTCCCCTTTCATCAACTAACATCATTGGATAATCTTTTCGCGGTACGGAACCACGCCATTCAACCTGTGTGCAAAGCGCAGTTTTCCTTGAAATATCAAAATTAATGATTTTTTCTAATGTGCGTATTTCCATATTTATTACTGACTGCGCTCAAGCTCCGTCAGTTGAAATTGATTTAGACGAACCATGATTGCTTCTAAAACACCCCGACCAACGCAGCGTGCCTTATCGGATATTGTAGTATAATCTACATCTTTTCCGCGCGGATCTACATCAGCGATTTTCATTCCTTTAGTCGTATTTACTTTTGATGAAATTAATCCGCGAACGATTCCGCTAATATGCGATTTTATTTCAATTTTTCCAATTTTTCCTAAAACTTGATTTTGTTTCACAATTTCACCAAACTTTACTAACCACTTTATATTTCCTTTTACTAGTGAATAGACAACTCTCTTGGCACTTTCACCACCAATTTTACCCGGCACACCGGTATTTGGTGATGCACTATCATGCCAAATCACTCTCCCAAGATTATGTCCACGCATCGTTTCAATAATAGTATCGCAATTCTTTCCAACCGTAAATCCAGGACCCAATCCAACTGTAAATTGCGATAATGATCTCCGGTCATTTACTGATTTCTTCAGCAAACGAGCGTCAATTAAAAATTCCGGTTTAATATTTTTAATTATTTCAATTGAATCGGTTAAAACCGGAATTTTTCTATTCCTGATAATATCAAAATAATTATTGTAATCCGTTTTAATTGCTTGTATTCCTTCGACTTCTGCAGATCCATTTAGCATTGCATCACTAAAACAAACAGTTCGTCGTATTGCAAACGGAATCGGTAATTCGGTTAAGACTACAGGAAATCCAACACGATGCAAAACAACTCCTACTGCACTTGCCATTTCGCCCGCACCGCGAATTAAAACGGTATATTTTTTTAAGTCATTCATTTTAAAGATATTTGTCCATATCTAAAATAATACCCTCGTCATTAATTGGTAAATAGGTTACCGCATCCGGATATTTCTTAATTACTTCACGCCCGCCGGTATCACCGGAAATTAAACCAAAATCCTTAATAAATTCTTTTGAAAAAAAGGTTGGATGACCACTTTGTTCTTGGTATATCGGAACTAAAATCTTTGGTTGATTATCCTTTAAATATTTCAACAGACTTTCAATAGTTTTTACCTTAATAAATGGTTTATCGCCATTGCAAAATCCATAATAATTATAACTATCCCCCGCTGCTGTAATTCCCGCCTTAAGCGATGAAGCGATACCAGTCACATAGTCTTTATTTTCAACAATTTGGATATCATTTCTAAAACGATCTGTTAAAATTGGTACAATCAATTCCTTTTGATGCCCTACAACAATGAATATATCTAAATTATTGTTTAAAAAATTATTGATAGTTTTTTCAATTATTGTCTCATTGCAGGACCGGATTAGTAACTTATTTTTACCTTGTCTTGTGGACATTCCCGCAGCGGTGATTATCATACTGATTTTCATTATTTTATCACCTGTCTAAAAATGTTATTTTGAACACTGCCGTAGAATGTAGGTTTTCCGGTTTTTTGATAAATAGCACTCGCTAAATCCTCAGCCTTTTTCTCATGATTATCCCACTTATTTACAAAATAGGAAATTTCTACATTGTGTTTCAATTTTGAAAAATAACCCTTTTTTGAAGTCAATACTTTAACAATAAAATCAATACCCAATTGAAAATCAGGTTTTACATTCCAAGTTTTGCAAAACAGTTCCGGTCGGTGAACATAGCCATTATTTATTTTGGTGTTAACAACATCTGAGCCAACAATTATAACAGTGTGAGATGTAAATCCAGGTACTTGCGGATCGTATTCCGTATGCGCTTTAAGTGGTTTATTCCGCGCTCCGTCACATTCAAAAATCGTAATATCGAACTGATGTCTAATCCTATCTAAATCGGTTTCGGATATACCTCTTAGTTTTTCATTACTTATTTTTTCACCAATAATAAATAAAGGATTATTTTTTAATTTTATCGAATCCAACTTATCAATATCTATTTCATTTAATATCAACGGTTTATCTGATGGATGGAAAGCAGTTTTTGTTAATGACGTTTGTAACACTGACGGATAATATTTTGCAAATTCATCAGCTAATTTGTGTAACAAAGAGG
>JAUWFQ010000070.1 GCA_030606865.1 bacterium | reverse complement strand
AGTGACATAAACAATTGAATTAAAACTCTATTTATAAAATGAACTAGGTAGTTTAATTATTGTTCCTATTAGAAAATTTTTTATTTATTATTGATATTTTAATATCATCGGTGAATTCTAATATAACATAAATTATTTGTTATTAATATGTAAACTAAGTTTAAATTTTATATTCATTTTTTAGGAATAATCCGTTGTAAAAAGATGCCTAAACGTACTATATATATAATTTATTTTGTTTTAATATCAATTTTTGGCCACATTCATGCCCAAATTGATGTAGCTTGTATCGGTAATAGCATCACATGGGGCAGTAAATTACCAGATCCTGGAACCCAGAGTTATCCCTCTCAGTTAGCAGTACTTTTAGGGAACAATTACGTTGTTAACAATTTTGGCGGACCTGGTAGAACTTTACTTCACAATACAGGTTGGGAATATATTTTATCAAATCAGTGGATATATTCTATTGCTGCTCCACACGATGTTGTAATAATTCTATTGGGTACTAATGATAGTCAGGAAAACAATTGGGTTAAAAAGGCACATTTTAAAAAGGACTATCTTGACTTAATAGATGATTATAAAAACTACCCTTTGAGTGATGACCCTGTTTTCATTCTTGGATTACCACCTCCGGTTTTTAGTGAATCCGGAGGATCCAGAAATGCCACCATTGTGAATGAAATAATTCCAATGATAAAACAGGTAGCAACCCAAACAGATGCCACAATAGCTGATTTTTATAATGCATTAAATGGGAAACCCGAACTTTTTATAGATGGAATACATCCTAATGAAGTTGGTGCAGGTATAATGGCCAAAGTTGCATATGATGCAATTCAGAAAGCTCTATCAACTACTGCCCCCCCTCTTGATACAACTCCCCCTGCCATTCCGGCAGGATTAAAGACTATATCAGAACTTTCTTCAATCACATTACAATGGCAAGCTAATGCCGAGGACGATCTGTTAGGATATCGTATTTACAGATCAGATAATCCAAATGATTTATTAACTTATATTGGTGGTGTACCACGCACAGATACAATATATACTGACAAAAATGTTGTCCTTAATCAATTTTACTATTATGTAATGGACGCAATAGATTTAAAAGGAAATGCCAGTAAGCCAACTAGTATTGTAATGGGAAAAACCCTTGATAATATACCACCATCAGTTCCTGTAACCATTCAGATAATCCAAAAACCTGATACAATTTTAGTAAGCTGGAGTCCTAATACAGAACCTGACTTATCTCGATATAATATTTATCGGAATATTAATATAAACGATTTGTTAGGAACTCAGAGTTTTATTGGTTCTACTAATGGCTTAAATAATTTCTACTTTGATACATCATTCGAATTTGCAACTAAATATTACTATGGGATTACCGCAGTTGATATCTCAAATAATCAAAGCACAATGTCAACTCCTGTGAACATTACAACAACCTCTCCACCGATAAGTGCTGATACAACATTAATTTTTCTAGAGGATACTCCTCATATATTTAGTCCAGCAGATTTTCCTTATTCCGACTTAGATAATCATCAACTTGACAAAATACTATTTATTAATTCGAATTACTTCAAATATTTTAGTTATAACGGTAATGAAATAGATTCTACAATCACTTGTGAGGATATTTCGGAGCTTGTATTTAATTCAGATTTAGATGAATATGGTGACAATTATGCCACATTCACCTTTAAAGTAGTGGATAGTTTTGGCAGTTCAAGCTTAGACACCAATATTGTAATAATTAATGTAGCATCCGTAAATGATGCTCCACATATTAATCCGATATCAGATTTATACATAATGGAAGACTCGCACAACATATTATTACCAATTTCAGGAATTGATGCGGGGCCGGTAAATGAATCACAAAATCTCTCTGTGAAAGCATTTGCAGATTTAGTTAAGGTTGACGACATTCAATATAACAGTCCTGAAGACACAGGATCAATCACAATAGATCCGGTAGAAAACGCCTTCGGAATAATTCCGATGACTGTACAAATCTTAGATGATGGCGGAACTTCCAATGATGGTGTTGATTCATCTGAAACCACTTTTTACATAAATATTTCACCTATAAATGATCCGCCAATTTTTAATTTGTTGGATAATATACAAATTTATGAAGACTCGGAAACAACCTTAGACTTAACCGGTATTCAGCCCGGACCTTGGGAATCAGATCAACAAATCATTATGTCTGTTAAATCTAATAATACTGATATATTACCACACCCCGAGCTAAGTTATAACAGTCCTGATACAACCGCAGTTTTGACTTTTTCAACGATTCCAAACATTTTCGGTTCATCATCAATAACAATTGATATATCAGATAACAGTGGTACTGATTTCGGAGGTAAAGATTCAACATCATACACTATACCGGTTGAGATCACTTCAGTTAATGATAAACCTTCCGACTTCAATATAATCTCACCAACTAGTGATTCTACCTTAGCAATTAATAAATCAAATTATTTAAATACTTTTTCGATCAGTTGGGAAGCGTCTTCTGATATTGAAAATGACGATATTTTATACGACATTATTTTTAGTGGAGATTTGTTGGCATTATCAAGATACGGTTTAAATTCCACAAAAACCGAATATACTTTAAAAGAAATTTTAGCTGTTACCGATACGGTATCAATTGCAAATTGTACTTTTAGCATTATCGCCTCCGATGGCGATCTGCAAACCGATGCAAAAAATAGTGGTATTACAATGACAGTAGACGGTCGTTCGTTTGCGCCTGCAAAATTACATCTTGATCAAAATTATCCTAATCCGTTTAACCATGCTACGGTCATCGGGTTTGACCTACCTAAACGTGCAAATGTTTCCATTATTATTTATGATTTATTAGGAGAAGAAATAATCAAGCTAATAGATAATAAAAAATATGAACGCGGTTACAACACAATAACATGGAATGGTTTGGATAAAAATAACAATTTGATCACTGCTGGCATCTATATAATGCAAATCCACATGGGCTTAGTGGAACAACATAAAAAACTTATATTTCTAAAATAGTAACCAGTTTAAAGAAAGTTTTTCTCAGTATTCCACGTCAATTATTTGTAAGTTTATTATATATTAATTACTAGAAGGAAAATCTATTATGAAAAAAATTCTTATTCTTACCGCTATAGCGATGCTAATTGCTGGTTGTGCTTCATCACTAAAACAATTACAACGAGGGAATTATGATGAAGCTATTAAAACAGCTGTAAAAAAATTAAGAGTAGATCCTACTGTCCAAGAACAAATCGAAGTATTGGACAAAGCTTATCTGTTAGCAAATCAACAAGATCATGACAGAATTAAATTTTTGAAAGAAGAAGGAAGTCCATACAATTGGGATGAAATATTCGAAAGATATTCCAAATTAAAAGCCCGACAAACTTTAGTTAGTACAGTATTGCCTTTACAACTTGATGATCAAATAATTGACTACAAATATATTGATTTTGATTCTGAAATAATTCAGGCGAAACGAAATGCTGCAGATTATTTCTGGAATCACGCCAATGAATTAATGAAAAAAGGCGATAAAGAATCATATCGCCAAGCGTACTATGAATTTCAGAAAGCTAAAGAATATGCCGGGAATATCAGCAATATCAATCAATTAATTGAAGAAGCACATTGGAAAGGAATCAGCCGTGTATTTGTATCATTTGAGAATAAAACTCATCTGAAGCTACCAGATCAATTTAAAAAAGATTTAATGGACTTTAGTGTTACCGATTTTAATTCGGAATGGGTTGAATTTCATACGAATAATCCAAGTAATAACACCTATTATGATTATTTTACTATAATAAATCTAAAGAAAATTGAAGTATCTCCAGAACAGGTACAACAGAAAGAACGTATGGAATCTAAAGAAATAGAGGACGGATGGGAATATGTGTTAGACGAGAATGGCAATGTTGTCAAAGATTCGGAAGGTAATGACGTGAAAGTCCCCAAAAAACGTACCATATCTTGCACTTTAATTGAAACAAATCAATATAAAGCTGCAATGTTAGAAGGTGATGTCGAATTAGTACAGAATAAACCCCGTAAAGTTATAAAACAGGTGCCGATTGGAGCTGAAAGTGTTTTTGAACATATTTCAGCTCGGGCTATTGGTAATGTAAACGCTCTATCTGATGAATCGAAAGAATTGCTAAAGAATAAATCTGTTCCATTTCCACGCGATTTAGATTTGATCATAGATGGAGCGGAAACATTCAAGAAAAGTATTAGGGATGGAATTAGTAATATAAGGAAGCTGATTAAATAATTAAAGAATTAATGAATGAAAAAATGATTAGCATCTCAATCCGTTCATTCATTAATTTGTTAATTTTTTCATTTTTAATTTAAGCGAAAGCGTCAAAACAAATTCCGCCACCGGTTCATTCTCTGATATTTCAGGGACGGTGGCGGTTATTTTTAGTGGCATATTTACTCTTTCGCCTGTTTTAGTTGTTTCATCTATCAAATTTTTCACAGCCTGCCCATCATTACAAGTAAAATGAGTATCTCCTTCCGGACGTTTTAAAAAATCTGCCTTGAAATCTTTAAATACTAACGAAATATTACGCCCACTTTTACGTATTAAATCCATTGCTAATACGCCACCCGCAACATCTGCACCCACCGCCAAAGCACCAAAATACATAGATTTAAGATGATTTTTATTCCTTCGTTTAAAAGGAATTTTTATTATTGTTATTTCTTCTGTTAACTTTATAACCGAAGGACGACAATAAAATATTAATGGAACTTTGCTTAATCCAAAATATCGTATAAACCAAGTTGCTTTGATTTTTTCATTAATTAATTTTTTCATTTTTTATAAACCAATCCTTGAATTCAAATAAATTATGAAATACCATCACACCATTTCCTTCTAAGCGCGAATAATTATTGTGACCTCGCGCAATAAGCACACATTCAGTTCCAATTTCATTTGCAACTTCAACATCATGCAAAGTATCACCTATCAATAATACTTCTTCAGAATTATATTTCAGTTCTTTAATCCAAGATTTACCGGCATTGACTTTACTATTGGCATAATGATCTGTTAAACCGGATACTTTGAGAAAATACTTTTCTAGCTTGTGAAATTTCATAAGATCGTCAAGCATTTGCTGTTTTGCTGCTGAAAGTAAAGATTGTGAAATCCCTATTTTAAAAAAATAATTGAGAATCTCCTTTGCACCATATTGCATTTCAGCTTTAAACATTCGTTTTGTATATTCTTCAATAAATTCAGTTCCCACTACACTGAAAGGTGTTTTATCAAAATCGAATCCTAATTTTTTATAATACTCAATCACCGGAAAAGTAAATATTTCAAGATATTTTTCTTTATTTATTACAGGTAGATTATATCTCTCTAATAAAATATTTATTGCTTTAATTGCTAGCCAATTATCATTTAGTAGCGTACCGTTCCAGTCCCAAATAATGTGCTTAATCTTCATATATAGATGGTTATCCTGATTTTAATATATAATATTTAATAATTTTAACTATAATGATATTACAAATATGATTGACATTGAAACACTAATAGAAAAACTGAAAATCAGTTGCCAAGATAATTTGCCCGGTGAGGCAGCTCAAAACATGATGTTAGCAAAACCGCGAGTGAATATTTCTTTTCCAAATATAGCGGAACAGGCCATTCCATCAGCAGTATTGATATTATTATATCCTTATAAAGATAATATTTATTTTATTCTTACAGAACGTACTAACGAAGTACAATATCACAAAGGGCAAATTTCATTGCCGGGTGGTTCATGGGAAAACGGTGAACACTTACATGAAACAGCCCTAAGAGAAACGGAAGAAGAAATTGGTATTCCCGCAGAAGAAACCAAAATTATCTGTGAACTTACCCCACTATTTGTAAAAGTAACAGGTTATATGATTCACCCCTATGTGGGATATATAACAAAAAAACCAAATATTGTTCCTCATCCCAATGAGGTGAATAAAGTGTTCACTGTATCCATTTCAGAATTAATGAATCCCGTCAATCGACTTACAGAATTATGGAATATCAGAAAAACCCCGGTTGACGTACCCTTCTTTCAATTTGGTAAATACAAGGTTTGGGGTGCCACTGCGATGATACTATCGGAGTTCCGGCATTGTTTGGAGGAAATTTTATGAACCGCATTGGCATAGATTTAGGCGGTACAAAGATCGAAGGAATATTGCTTGATGAATCAGGGGATATATTAGAGCGAAAAAGAATCGCTACCAACAGAGACAATGGTTATGAATATATAGTTGATGCAATAGTGAATCTAATTACAGATTTAGAAGTAATATCTAAAACAGATACTACAGTTGGTATTTGCACGCCAGGTACGATCTCTCCTAATACCGGTAAAATAAAAAATAGTAATACAGTTTGTTTAATCGGAAAAACATTTAAAGAAGATATCGAATCTAAAATTAATTGTAAAATTAAGATGGACAATGACGCTAATTGTTTTGCAATCGCTGAAGCTGTGTTAGGTACTGCAAAAGAGTATAATGTTGTATTTGGCGTAATTATAGGCACCGGCGTTGGCGGAGGCATTGTTATAAATGGGAAAGTTCATCATGGACGAATGTCCATTGCCGGTGAATGGGGTCATCATACTTTATACCCTGGCGGTAATCCATGCTATTGTGGTAGAAAAGGATGTGTGGAAACTTACATCAGTGGACCGTCCTTGGAAAAACGTTGGACGGAATTAACAGGCAAAACCCAATCCCTGCAAGATATCATCGCTACAGCGGAACGGCTATCGAAAGATAAAGATAAATTATATTTAAAATGGAAACAAGAATTGATTCGTAATTTTGGAGTAGCCTTAGCAAATGTAATTGATATTTTAGACCCCGATGCCATAGTATTGGGTGGTGGTGTATCAAATATTCCTTTTTTATATGATGAAGGTATTAAATCAGTTTACACTAATGTCTTTAGTGATGAAGTTGATACACCAATCTTAAAGAATAAATTAGGTGATTCTGCTGGTGTTTTTGGAGCAGCATATTTATAAAAAGGAGAAATTATGAAATTTGGTCATTGGTTGAATTCTTTAGGATTTATTGAATTTTTAGCTTTATTTATAATTTTTGGGATGTCCGCTTATTTAGCCAATCTGAGTTTTTTAATTTTTAATAACTGGTACACCAATAAACAAAAAGACAATCCATTCGCGGAGGAATTACGATTAAGCCCATTTTTATTTGTGGGAATAACTATCCCATTTATTATTATTCTATATAGTATTTTATATCGCCATTTACACACTTTATTATCCAAAATATTCTAAAATAGTACTTAGATTTTCTTAAATATAAATAGCAGGACAACCTTTTCCTGCTATTTTTGTCAAAGATATATTCATAACTAAATTTTCTTGAGGAACATATGCGCAAACTTTCATTCATAATTATTATTACATTATTTGTACAAGCTCAAACCGAAGCTTTTAATCCTGAAGATTATCGAAGCAGAGAAGTAATTGCAATTAAACTAGAACACCCACTAAATATTGATGGAATATTGGATGAACCCCTCTATACCACAAAAGCAAACGGACCGTTTATTCAAATTGAACCAAATAATGGTATTTTAGGCAGTGAAAATACTGAATTTTGGGTAGGCTATGATGATAATGCGTTATACATTGGTGCAATGATGTATGATGGTAATCCTGACTCTATCGTAGCCCGAATGAGTAGGCGCGATCAAGGTGGAGAAACATCAGATATTTTATATATAGCAATAGATTCGTATTTGGATAAACGTTCAGGATTTATGTTCGGGATCAATCCCATAGGTTCCATATCAGATTTTACATTGTCAAATGATAGCAATATTGATGATGCTTGGGATGGAATTTGGAATAGTCAAGGCAGGATAAACGAAAACGGTTGGAGTTCGGAAGTAAGAATTCCATTCTCACAGCTACGATTTAATAAAGCGGATGAAAATGTCATGGGCATTGGCTTAGGACGAAGGATTCATAGAAAAGAGGAAATGGATTTCTTTACCTATATTTCTCGCGAAGAATCAGGCATGGTTTCTCACTTTGCAACATTAAGAGGAATAAAAAATATTAATCCGCCAAAGCGTTTGGAAATGACACCATATGTTACCGGGAATTATGGGATTTTAAAAACTGAAGAAGAAAACCCTTTTTACAACGGTAATGTTTCTGATATTAATATTGGAACTGATCTAAAAGTGGGAATTGGTAGTAACCTTACAATTGACGCTACAATAAATCCTGATTTCGGTCAGGTTGAAGTAGATCCATCAGTAATTAATCTTTCGGCATTTGAAACTTATTATCAAGAAAAAAGACCGTTTTTCCTTGAAGGTGCCGGTATTTTCAGATTTGGAGTTGGTGGTCCCACAAATCGTATGAACTTTGGGACGATGGAACCTACGTTCTTTTACAGTAGACGAATCGGTAGATACCCTCAAGGTGAAGCAGATGGAGATTGGGTCAAAATACCTTCGGCTACTTCTATTCTTGGAGCCACTAAAATTAGCGGAAAAATCACTGATACTTGGGCAATAGGTGGAGTTTCTGCTATTACGAATCGAGAATTTGCAAATGTAAGAATTGATAATGAGAATTCCGAAGTTGAAGTGGAGCCATTTACTTCTTATAATCTATTTAGGACATTAAAAGAATTTAATCAAGGACGACAGGGGCTGGGATTGGTAACCACCTATGTTAATCGGCAGTTTGATGATAAATCTCTAAGGAATTTACTATCTGATAACAGTACCGTAATAGGGATAGACGGATGGACTTTCCTAAACCACGAAAAAGACTGGGTAATTGGAGGTTGGCTGGGATATTCTAAGATTAAAGGCAGTAAAGATTATATATATGACCTACAGCAAAGTCCTGCGCGTTACTATCAACGCCCTGATGCAGACCACGTAGATTTAGACGTTGAACGAACTAGTCTTGTAGGTTTTGCAGGAAAAGCTTCTATAAATAAAGAAACAGGTAAATGGAGTTTTAACTCTGCAATTCAATTTGTATCACCGGGATTTGAAAACAATGACATGGGTTTGAACTTCAGTGCTGATAAAATTAATAAGCACATTTCATTTGGATATAAATGGCTTGAACCAGGAAAAGTATTTCAGTTAGCAATGCTTAATACTGCTTATATGACTAATCATAATTTTGCAGGCGACAAAATAAGTGAAATGCTATTTCTTTTTGGTTTTGCAAGATTCAACAATTTTTGGACCATTAACCCAATTATTGGCATTGGGCCTCGAACATTAAGCGATCAAAAATTACGCGGTGGTCCAATGGTAATACAACCTGGTGGAATCTGGTCAAGACTCCGCGTTAGAACTGATTCAAGAAAGTCTATTATTATGGGATTAGGAGGAAACTATCAAAAATCAGAAAAAGGTAGCTATTCACTACACTTATCTCCGGAAATTGAATTTAATATTGGTACAAGATTGCGTTTGGAAGTTGAACCGGGATTTGACAAGCAACGTCAGATTGATCAATATATTGATTATTTTGAAGATGAAACGGCTGATAAAATGTATGGATATCGCCATATAATAGCCCAAATGGATCGGAAAACATTATCAGCAGAATTCCGCATAGATTATACTTTTACACCAAAATTATCGTTTCAAGCATATGTTCAACCTTATATGACCGTTGGATCATATTCACATTTCAAAGAATTTGAAAAACCTGAGACATATGATTTTGTAGAATATGGCAAAGACAATAATATGGAAATCACTAAAGATGGCGACGATGGTTATGAATTATATCCAAATGGCAAAGATGGCAATTCTTTTTATGTTGATAGTCCTGATTTCAACTACAAAGCTTTAGTGGGAAGCGCAGTATTACGATGGGAATTCCGCCCTGGCTCAACTCTTTATTTAGTTTGGACACGCAATGGTTCGGATGACCAGAATCCAGGAAATTTCAGTTTTAATAGAGATATGAAAGATATGTTTAAAGCAGATGCTGATAATGTCTTTGCACTTAAAGTAACCTACTGGTTTGGTAAATAATTTATGTTAATCTAAGTCCTCAAGGTTTT
>JAUWFQ010000182.1 GCA_030606865.1 bacterium | reverse complement strand
ATTGTATGAGTCCAGATCTTTTAAAGTTATCAACCCATTACCCGCTTCCATTTCTTTAACAATATATTCAGCCGTTTTGCCTGCGTAAAATCCATCTAATTCATATTTAGCGATTTGCTGTAATGTTTTAGATAGATCCTTTTGAATTAGCAAATCGTCTGCTTGCCAAGGCTTGCCATCAGTACGAATAAATACTTTTTTGGCGCCATCATCTTTTTCAAATAACGATTGATGGCTATTCAAACTTTTTGCAAATCTTTCAGTAATTGGGAAACCATTTTTAGCAAGCGAAATTGACGATTGAAATAATTGTTTCAGTGAAATATTTCCCGAACCGTAATATCTCCATGCAGTGAGTAATCCGGCAACTGAACCGGGAACACTAACTGCACGATGCGACCTTAGAGACATATCTTTAATTACTTCACCGTTTTTGTCTAAATACATATCGCGGTGAGCAGCTGATGGAGCAGTTTCGCGGAAATCTATTGTGATATCGCTGCCATCAGATAAATGTGTAACTAAAAATCCACCACCGCCGATGTTTCCTGCCTGTGGAAAAGTAACTGCTAACGCAAATCCAGTAGCTACTGCAGCATCAATAGCATTCCCCCCTGATTTCATTATGTCGATACCAACTTGCGATGCTAATTGCGAAGCAGAAACTACCATTCCGTTTTTTGAAACTTTGGGAGTTCCCTGCGCATTAATAAACGAAATTAGTAAAAATGAAAATAGGAATATTTCGATAAATTTTTTCATTTTATCTTATACTGTGAATCGGAAATGATAGTAAATAATTAAACGTTTTGGAGTCTTTTCTTTAGCTCATCCAGTACTTTATCCGCCGGAATACGATCTTGTTTCATTGTATCGCGGTCACGAAGCGTTACGGTATTATCTTCTAAGGTTTGGTGATCGATTGTTATACCAAAAGGTGTACCTGCTTCATCTTGTCGCCGATAACGCCGACCAATCGATCCACCCTGATCGAAAAATACGCTGAATTCAGTTTGAATTTCAGTAAAAATTTTCTCTGATATTTCAGGTAATCCATTTTTATTAACTAACGGAAAAACTGCGCAGGTTATTGGCGCTACTTTGGGTAATAGTTTAAGTAAAATACGTTGTTCGCCGTTCACTTCTTCTTCACAATATGCATCAACCAAACAGGTTAAAAAAGTCCTGTCAACTCCGGCGGAGGCTTCAATAACAGTTGGTACAATATGCTGATTATTTACCTGATCGAAATAAGTTTGTTTTTTCTTAGCGTGCTTGTTGTGCTGATCCAAATCATAAGTCCCACGGTCAGCAATTCCTTCCAGTTCTGACCAACCAAACGGGAATTCATATTCAATATCGTAACATGCGGTACAATAATGTGCTAATTCGTCTTTATCATGTGGTCGTAATCTTAATTTGTCTTCTCTAACACCTAATTTTTTATACCAATTCAAACGTTCTTGTGACCAATACTCCAACTGTTCTTTCGCATCTTCCGGATAAATGAAATATTCTAATTCCATTTGCTCAAATTCACGAGTGCGAAAGAGGAAATTCCCCGTAGTGATTTCATTCCGGAACGCTTTACCGAGTTGGGCAATACCAAACGGTAATTTTTGTCGTGCTGTTGTAACAACATTATTAAAATTGACGAATATTCCTTGTGCAGTTTCCGGGCGTAAGTAAATAACAGAAGAGGAATCTTCAGAAGGTCCATAATGAGTTTTTAACATTAGATTAAACTGAGTTGGAATTGTCCAGTCGGCTTCACCTTTATTTTTTAAATTTGCATAATCAATTATTCCGAACCCATTCAAATTAAAATCTTTTTCATTTTCTATGATTTCTCTAATGATCTTTGGAATAACAATGTTTGCCTGGCTTTCGCCAACTTTAGGTTTAAATCCTAGAGCCTTAGCTAAATCATATATGGCCTTTGGAGGTTGAATTTCTAGCAAGTGGTCTAGTCGATATCGTTTTTTTGTTAACTTATTGTCAACCATAATATCGTGAAATTCTTCTACATGCCCGCTTGCCTCCCAAACTTCAGGATGCATTAAAATTGCCGCATCCATTCCAACAACATTACGTCGTGATGTAACAATATCTTTCCACCATAAATTTTTAATATTGTTTTTCATTTCAACACCAAGCGGACCATAGTCCCAAGTTGATGCGAGCCCTCCATAGATTTCAGAACTTTGGAAAATGAATCCGCGGCGTTTTGAGAGCGATACAATTTTTTCGATTGATTTAATATCCATAATAATTATTTCTTCTTTTTTCTACGACGTCGTTTTGTTGGTCCGGCGGCACGTTTCTTATTAATTAATTCCATTGCTTCATCTATCGTAATTGATTCAACATCCTTTCCTTTCGGTATTGAAACATTCACTTTACCATCAGTGATGTAAGGACCGTAAAAACCGGTTTTTATGATAAGTTCTTCACCGGTTTTAGTATGCTTGCCTAAAGTCTTTAATTCTTGTGATCCGGTTTTCTTTTTTGAACAAGCTGCTACCGCTTCATCAACTGAGATAGTCAATGGAGAAAGTGGTGGTTCTATACGGGCATTTTTTTTACCGCAACGCAGATAGGGACCATAACGACCATAATCAGCAGTTATTAATTCACCTGTTTCAGGGTGTTTCCCAACCTCGCGC
>JAUWFQ010000133.1 GCA_030606865.1 bacterium | reverse complement strand
GAGCTGGTGTATTTCGTGATTATTTTATAATTGGTGCTCCCGGTATAAGATTGGGTTTTAGAAGAGATATTAATTGGATGGGATTTGCTAATTTTTCTCTGCAATATCACCAGACTTTAGGTAGGTCAATGGAGGGTATTTATGCACTAGTAAATATGGAATTAGTAGGGAATGGTGTAGGTATATTTAGAGATAAACTGTTAATGATTCCGAAAATTGATTTTGGTGTTAAATTGTATGATCGAAATTTAGAAGGTTTTAAGGCAAAAGATTATCTTAGATTCCCTGTAGAATTATACTTCTCTAAATATCAAAATATTGGATTAGATCTCGGGACGGTAGTATTCCATACAACAAACGATCCTAAACTTCCTTTGATATTATTCCCTGATTTATATTTTGGATTCATATATAATTTTTAATACATGAAAATCTTTGCGCCCCGCAAAATGCGGGGCGCAAAGTTCAATTAATTATCATTAAGATGTACTAATTTAATACCTAGCTCTTCAGCATGTTTTGTAATGCGCTCATCACGATAGAATTCGCCGTAGTAAATTTTAGTTATTCCGGCATTAGCAATTAGTTTAAAGCAATTATAGCATGGCGAAGCTGTAACGAATATTTCTGATCCTTCTAAACGTGTGCCATGTCGGGCAGCGTGTACAATGGCATTTGCTTCGGCATGCACTGTGCGTACACAATGTCCATTTTCCATTTCATGTCCCACTTCATCACAATGCGGTAAGCCGCGTAAACTGCCATTATAACCGGTAGAAAGAATTGTTTTACCACGGACTATAACAGCGCCGATCATTTTTCTATCGCAAGTAGCACGAGTGGCAACCTCTCTTGCAATATTCATAAAATAATTTTCCCATGAAACGCGTTTTTTAGTCATAATAGATTTAAAATTAACCACTAATTACACGAATGAACATGAATTTAATTATTATTTTATACCCCTACTTTAATTCTCGCCCTATTTTAGGGGGAGATGTCCATAGGACAGAGGGGGTATTGTTTTTTTCTTAATCGGTGACATCTGTGAAATCTGTGGTTTCTGTTATTTGTATTGTATTTGTGGTTAATTAAAAAATGATTGTGTTTTTCTTAAACTTGCGCACAATTTATCAATTTCTTCTTCTGTATTATACAGATAAAAACTTGCTCGAATAGTAGCACTTACCTCAAGTTTATTCATAATCGGTTGAGCACAATGGTGCCCTGCACGAACTGCAATGCCGTCTTGATCTAAAAATTGAGCTAAATCGTGTGGATGAACTCCTTCTAAATTGAAACTGATAACTGCACCATTTTCACCGGTTTGGTGACCATAAATTTCCAGTTCGTCTATAGATTTTAATTTTTCTAATGCTACTTTTAATAATGATTGTTCATAATCGTGAATTTTATCAATTCCAATATCATTTATGTAATCAATCGCTGCCCCAAAGCCTATCGCTTGAGCGATTTTTGGTGTTCCTGCTTCAAATTTATACGGGATGTCATTCCAAGTAGATTCTGTCATTGTTACAGAATTGATCATATCACCACCGCTCATGAATGGCATCATTGAATCTAATAATTCAGTTTTTCCATATAAAACACCGATACTGGTGGGACCCAACATCTTATGTCCGGAAAATGCAAGAAAATCACAATCCAAATCTTGCACATCAACATGACTATGAGGAATACTTTGTGCAGCATCTATAAATGTTATTGCGTTTACCTTTTTAGCATGATTGATTATTTTTTTAATAGGATTGATTGTGCCAAATACATTCGATTGATGAATAATACTTACAAGTTTTGTTTTGCTTGTGATCAATTTATCTATGTTACTTAGGTCCAGAGTGCCATCTGTATTAATCGGAATATATTTTAATAATACGCCGGTTTCTTCTGCTGCTAATTGCCAAGGAACAATATTACTATGATGTTCCATTTCAGTTATTAGTATCTCGTCACCGGTTTTTAAATTTTTCCTCGCCCAACTATATGCTACTAAATTAATCGATTCAGTTGTTCCTCCTGTAAAAACGATTGAACGCCAGTCCGAAGCGTTTATAAAATTTGCAATATTTTGTCTGGCAGATTGATATGCTTCGGTAGCTTTCATACCTAATTCATAAATACCACGATGGACATTTGCATAGTAATTAGAATAGAAATTCGATATTGCATTAATAACCTGTTTTGGTTTATGGGTAGTCGCAGCACTGTCTAAATAAATTAGTGATTTATCTGCGAAAATAGGAAAGTCAGAGCGAATTTTATTAATATCTAATTTGCTCATAATATTCCGAGTTGTAAGAGAGCAGTTTCGGACATCATTTCACGGTTCCAAAGTGGTTCCCAAACAAGTTCTATATCTACGCCAACAACCCCGGGGATGCCTTGCACCTTTTGCTTTGCTTCTGCTGTGATGACGGGTCCCATCCCGCACCCTGGCGCAGTTAGAGTCATTTGTATGTCTACTTTAGTACCATCTTTAAGTTTTGTTAGCTTACAGTCATATATTAAACCAAGATCTACAATATTAATTGGTATTTCAGGGTCATATACGGTTCTTAACTGATCCCAAACTTGTTGTTCGGTTACCTCTTTTTTATCGGTTGCAGAAGCATTAACTATAGTTGGTATAGTTTTTTTACCAATTGCATCAACGTCATCACCATCTAATTTAAACAGATTCCCATTTAGCATAAGTGTATAGCTGCCCCCCAATGCCTGAGTAATTGATACAGGTTCACCTTTTTGTAATGTTACCTTATCACCGGATGGTATCAAGAATGCGCTAACATTTCTTTTTAATACAATTTTTTCATTATCCATATTTTTATTCTGTAATTGCCGTTTGAGTACTTTTATCTAATGCGTTTTTCATTGTATGCCATGGTAATATCGCACATTTTACACGCACAGGAAATTTATGCACACCAGATAATACCGCCAATTTGCCGATATCCTTCGCATTGGCTAGACCGGTAGTTACCATATTATGCACTAAATCGAATAATTTTTGTGCTTCTGTTACAGTTTTTCCTAATAATGCCTCCGTCATTAATGACGAAGAGGCTTTAGATATAGCACAGCCGGATCCTGTAAAACTAATTTCTGTAATAATATCATCTTTAATTGTTAAGAAAATATTAAATTTATCTCCACAGAGGGGATTATGTCCCTTTGCTGAATGTGAGGGATGTTTAATCTTATGAAAATTCCGCGGATTATGATTGTGGTCAATAATTACTTGTTGATATAATTCTTGTAGTTCATTCATTTTTTAATTCAAATTGTGTAACCACTTTAATAGTTCAGTATTCAATTTTTCTTTAACTGAATCAATTTTAATTTTATCAGTGACTTCCTTTGCAAAGCCTTCGACTAATAATGTTTTTGCTACTAAAAGGTCGAAACCTCTCGAACGTAAATAAAAGATTGCATCTTCATCTAATTCGCCGGTTGCTGAACCGTGAGAACATTTCACATCGTCTGCGTAAATTTCTAACTGTGGATTAGAATTCATTAGAGCATTTTTAGAAAGCAGAATATTTTTGTTTGTCTGTTGTGAATCTGTTTTTTGTGCGTCAGGCTGAACGGTCACTAATCCGTTAAAAACACCTTCTGATGACTCAGATAAAATATATTTGAATAATTGTTGACTGTTTGAATTGGGTTTATTATGACTAACAACTGTATAATTTTCGACATGTTCTTTACCCGACAACAAACTTAAACCTGAAATATCTGTATCGCAATTTTCCCCATTGATTTGAATATTCAAATCATTTCGTATTAAGTCACCACCAATATTAATTAACTGAGTTTTATATGTACTGTTATCTTGCTGTTCTACAAAAATGTGATTTAAATCTTTAGATTTAGTATGATTTTGTTGCAATAAAATGTGGGATAATATCGAATTTTCTTCAACTTGAATATTATAAATGGTGTTTTTAAATAATTCTTTTTGGTTTGTATTCACATTTTCTTCAATGATTGAAATCTGACTGTTTTTACCGATCTTGATCAGATTCTGTTGATGATGCTGTACATCATTATTTTCATTAGAAATAATATTTAAAATATGTAAAGGCTTATCCTCAATATAGTTGGGATCAATTTCAATATAATATCCACCGGACACAAAAGCCTTATTTAACAAAACAAATGGATTTGTATCATTTTTATTATAATTTTGGTTAATATCACTAAAATATTCAGAGGCGTTTTTTATTGTAATTTGTTTGGCAATACTCTCAAGCGCTGAAAGATCAGAATTAAATTTTCCATTTATAAATACAATTCTATGACTACTTTCAATGAGATGTTCACTGATAATCTTATCATCAATTTTAGTTGTTAGACCATTGGAAAATTGATATTCAGTTCTCGCTAATGAGGTCAAGTTAGTGAATCGCCAATTCTCATGTTTTTTTGTTGGATATCCAATTTTCAAGAAATTCTCGAATGCATCTTTACGATTGTCTAACATCGCCTGAGGCTCATTGCTTTGCAATTGTAAAAATGTTTTAAACTGGGTTTTGTGTTGCATTAAATCCATTAACATTAATCCATACTAGAACCATTAGATAACCACTGATATCCTTTTTCCTCTAAAGTAAGTGCCAGTTCTTTTCCGCCTGATTTAACAATTTTACCATCAATTAGGACATGGATAATATCAGGTTCAATATATTTAAGCAATCTTTGGTAATGGGTGATAACTAAAAAGGCTCTATCTGCATTGCGATAATTATTTACGCCTTGTGCAATTATTTTCAGAGCGTCAATATCCAGCCCGGAATCGGTTTCGTCGAGTATAGTTAATTTGGGTTCCAAAGTTATCATTTGTAAAATTTCATTACGTTTCTTCTCGCCACCAGAGAAACCTGCATTGACTGATCTCCTAAGAAATGATTCGTCCATTTTCAATATCTTAAGTTTCTCTTTGATCAAAATCATAAAATCGATTGCGTCTAATTCAATTTCACCTTGATATTTTCTTTTGGCATTAAGAGCTGCTTTTAAGAAATATGTATTATTT
>JAUWFQ010000091.1 GCA_030606865.1 bacterium | reverse complement strand
CATTGGGAGCTTTTTCTGTTATTAATGGCTTATCAAAATATCCTAATACTAGGAAAAGGATAACAGTAAATAATCCTGAAAAAACCAGTATTTTATTATGTGTAAGTTTAGAAAACAGATTTATTTTATTCAATTCTAATTCCTATTGTACTGCCGGAACAATATAATTCGCCACTAAGTCCAGCACCGTCCTTTCATTTTCATCCGCTTTTGTCCAACCCACGTAAGCGTTTGAATTAGTTGCAATAATCATATCAAGTTCAGGGAAACAGATAACAAATTGTCCACCATGGCCGATTGCTAAGAATACTTTGTATCCTCTGATTTCTCCAAGCCACCATAAGTAACCGTATCCTCCATTGTGTAGATCACCCCAACTCCAACCTTTTTGTTGCTGCGGCATGCGATTTTTTAACGATTCTTCAACCCAATCTTGTGGCACGATTTGTACACCGTTAATTTCGCCACCATTTAAATATAGGTAACCTAATACTGCTATATTACGTGTTGTGAAGAACATGTTATTACCACCAAAATAGATTCCTTGCGGACTTTGTGCCCAATCTTGTATCGTAATTTCAAGCGGATTAAATAAGTGCTCTTGTCCAAATTTATATGTACTCATTCCGGATGTCTTCGTAATTATACCGGACAATAAATGTGTTAAAAATGTATTATAGTTATGCCTTTCACCTGGATTGTATAATAGAGGTTCTTCAATCGCACTTTGGATCCAATTTAAGGTACCATATAATCTGGAATAGTTATTGTGCTCATGATCAATTCCAGCTTGCATGGTTAATAAGTGTTTTATGGTAATATCTTGCTTTCTCGGATCTAATCCTGAGTGATCATATTCAGGAAAGAAATCTAACATTTTGTCATTTATGCTATTAATTATACCGTTCTGTATCGCAATACCGGTTATTGCGGAAAGAAAACTCTTTGAAACAGAACGAATATTAAAATCAGAAGTTTCGCTATAACCTCGATAGTATCTTTCAGCAACTATATACCCATTCCGGATAACTAAGACGCTATATATAGATGAACGATTTTCTGCCTCATTTAAAGCGATATTTAATTGCTCGGTATCAAAACCTTGCGCATTTGGCGCGGAAGTTTTCCATTTAAAAATACTTCCGCGCGGCTGAGTTGGACAATAATCACATGATAAAAATAATATTATACTTACTAGGCTGATGGGTAATATTTTTCTCATTCTTAATTACCCATAAAAGAGTTAAAAATATTATTGATAATCACGATATGCTAAATAGCAATTACTCTTCATTTTATTGTGGGTAGAAGTTTTTCATTAATATTAAAAGGTTGAAGAAGTATCAAAAACAGCAAAAGTACGTTAAAACATTCCCATAGTTCCCATGTTCTTGAATGAGGGACAGTCGTAATTATTACAGTTGCTATTATAAAGTATATAGAATGTTGGAATCTTGGTAATGGAACACCAAATTTGTTTATTATATTATTGAAAAAGTTATTTTTTTTGAATAGAAATGCAGCAAGAAAAATATAAAATCCAAAAATTAATCCGAATCCGTATGTAAATACTACTATGTTAATTTTTAATCCAAACAGTTGAAGATTATGTAAATTAGTTTCTCCTTGTAAATTATTTCCGGTAAAAAAATCATTAGATTCAATCGAAAAAATCCTTTGTCCCCAAGATATTTCCTCACCAAATCCAAAAAACAAACCTGCAATCAAAAAAATGTTAAAAATAATCCACTTTGTGCTTTTTGAATGACCTACCTTTATTAACCTAATAAATAAGAAAATAGAACTTAGTAAAAGTATAAATGCTGTAATATTTTCTATTAAGCCATCTTCTTTGACTAATGTTTTAAATAGAGCTGGATTAAAGTAATAGATAAAACTGCACAGAGTAATTAAAAGCATCAAAAATATTGTTATTGATTTTAGTATATTATTCATTATTGTAGATACAAGGATATATGGATTGAAAACTTAATTTCATTGATCATTTTTACCTAACCTACCAGTTGCGTGCCAATAGGTGGGGATATTACCACGCCATTTTTTAAGATAAATAGTAATAGCAAGATATTCAATCATAACGAATATTTGAATAAATACAGAAATCTTAAACGGCCAAACTATTTCGGTTGCAAACCAAATTAAGACTGTGAAACTCAATAAAACGGTGGTGATTTTTGCAAGCCATGAATGATAGCTTGGCATCCTTCCAAACTTAACAAATGCTGTGATCATAGGAATAACAAAAGCTAATATTACAATTATAATATATTCAATATCTTGCATGATTAATTCCGGCCATAGTAACCATGCGCACGGGGGAATCGTAAAGTACATTGCCATGTCACCGACGCTATCTAAAGTTGATCCAAGTGTAGTTATTTGGTTTAATTTCCGTGCAAAATAACCATCTAACGCATCGGTGGATAGGGCGAGTGCAAGTACTACTAAAAATAAATTTGGATATCCTTTATAAGCAATATAAAACAAAAATGGAACAGAAGCGATTCGGAGATAGCTGAAAAAATTAGGAATTGTCAGCCATTTAGTTTTTGTAATGCTATCGGGCATAATATTTACTCAATTTTTTTAATTTTGAATAACATATTCACTAAATAAAATTTTATTCCAAACTCCCAACCGAGTTCTCAACTTCCTCCAATATTTCGCAGGATTTTACTAGTTCCTTCATAGCTGTATGATCGGGATAAAGCGGTCGATCTATGTCAAGAAAATCTACATATTTCCGTATTATTTCTTTAGCTTTTGTTACGCCCTTGCCAAATTTATAATCACGGAAGTCGAGCGCTTGCGCAGCTGCCATAAATTCAATTCCTAGGATTCCATATGCATTATCCATAATCTGTACATTTTTTATGGCAGTATTCATGCCCATAGAAACAAAATCCTCCTGATCAGCTGCGGCCGGTATGGATTGAACAGAGGCGGGAGCTGATAAAATTCTTTGCTCCACAATTTGCATGTCAGCGGTGTATTGGCTTAACATCAATCCGGAAAACATACCGGCTCCTTTTGTTAAAAATGCCGGTAAACCGACACTCAACGCAGGATTATTTAGACGGTTCATTCTGCGCTCAGACATTACACTTACCATTGTTATTGCAGCGCTGATCATATCCATTGGTAAACTGATGGGAGTCCCTTGAAAATTTGCACCGGAAAGTTGGATATTTTTGTCAGGGAAGAAAACGGGGTTATCTCCTACGCCATTCAATTCAATTTCTACTTGGCTTTTCGCATATGCGATTGCGTCATGCGCCGCCCCAATAACTTGTGGTGAAGATCGCATAGAGTAGGCATCTTGCACTTTACATTTTACATTTCCTTTAATAAGATCGCCGCCTTCTACACATTTTCTAATCGCCTCGGCACTTCTAACCGCGCCTTTAAATCCTCGTGCTTCGTGCAATAGTGATGTATATGGTCTCATGTTCGCTTTTAACGCTTCCAAAGTCATCGATGCAGCAATTTCTGCTTGCTTTAACCATCTATTTGCGTCATAAAGTGTGATTGCACTCATTGCGGTGAGCAAATTCGAACCGTTGATAGTAGCTAAGCCGTCCCTTGCCTCCAAACCCGGAATAGGAATGCCGGCTTTTTCCATTGCAATTTTCCCATCCAGTAATTCACTTTTATAATATGCCTGTCCTTCGCCGAGTAATACAAGTGCGATTTGCGACATCGGGGCTAAATCCCCGCTAGCGCCTACTGAACCCTTTTGACATACAAATGGAATAACATCCTTATTAAGCATTTCTACGAGCGTCTGTGTGATCTCAAGACGGCATCCGGAGTTACCATGCGCATGAACATTTATCCTACCTGCCATTGCTCCGCGCACAAATTCTAAAGGTGCCGGATCACCAATGCCTGCAGCATGATTATATACGAGATATTTTTGGAAATCTTTGATCTGATCATAATTCAACACCATCTCTGAAAATTCGCCAATGCCGGTATTAACCCCATACATAATTTCTTTTGCTATAATTTTTTCCTCAAGCATAGCGCGACATATTTTTATGCGCTCTACAGCAGACTTTGACAGGGTAACTTTTTCTTTATGTCTAGCGATTCGAACCAATTTTTCAATTGTTAATCCGCTTCCGTTTAACGTAATACTCATTTTTTATTTCCTAATATGATTTTATAATTTTTTATAAATCTATGTTAATTCCAATTCCTGCTTTAATAGCTTTATCGTAAACAAGTTTTGCTGTTGCCGCATCTTGTATTGCCAATCCGTTTGATTTAAAAATTGTGATTTCATTATTATATTCACGTCCGGGTTTATCTCCGGCAATGATTTCTCCTAAATCTGCATAAAAATGTGATTCATCAATATCTCCATCATTTAAAGGAATGATAAAATCACCGGCTTCCTTTAAACACGCTTCCTTTGAATCTCCAATAAATTTGGAACGTTTAATAATTGCTGTATCAAGTTCTCTTGCATTTGGTGTATGGCTGCCAATACCATTTATGTGTATTCCCGTTTTTACTATAGTCCCATCAAAAATTGGAGTAGGAGAAGAAGTTGCAGTGCAGATAATATTAGCTTGCAAAACTTCGTCGGCATTTGCAGCGCGGATAATTTCAATATCTAACTTTTTGCTTAGTTTCTCAATAAAATTGTTTACTGCTTCATCGGAAATATCGTAAACAATTGCTTTGGAAATATCGCGTACTTCACACATTGCAACAAGCTGCATTTGCGCCTGAACGCCTGCGCCAAAAATACCGGCTACTTGAGCTTTATCATCACGGGCAAGATATTTTGTAGCAACGCCACTCGCTGCTCCGGTCCTTACTGCAGTTAGGTAACCGCCATCCATGATGCAAATAACTTCACCGCTTTCCGGATTCTGTAATAAAACCTTGCCAATCGTGACCGGCAGGTTTTGTTTATTAGGATTATCTTTATAAACTGTTACAACCTTGCATGCAAGCGCACCCATCTTTTTTAGATAAGCCGGCATGTAAAGCGAAAGTCCATCCGGGGGAGTTATTGCAGTTCTTAAGGGGAGTACAGCAGTACCTTTGTTGGATTCTAAAAATGCTTGTTCAACAACTTTGATGCAGTCTTTCATAGTTAAGACTGTCATAACGTTTTCTTTGGTAAGTATAAGAGCCATGATTATTCCTTAAAATAGTGAATGAATTTAGCGAGAAGAACTGATTATGTAAAAAGGTGATTAGAAAAAGTTTGGAAGGGGGGGGTGTAAAGAATGTGTGTTGTTATACTGCGGTGGAAAAGTATTATTGAGTATAAATTAACGTTTTAAAATAGTTTAATTAATCTTGGTACATCGTTACAATATATTTGATATTCTTCCCCATAATTATTGGTAAGAAATTCTTCCTCTGTCTTTATCATAAAGTATGAAATAACAACATATATTATTAACCAACCTATAGAGAGCCAAGACAAATATAACACAACTACTGCAATCAGAATCATTCCGTAACCGATTAGTTGAGGATTTCTAGAATATTTATACAACCCATTTGTCTTCAGTGATTTTTTATCCTGTCCCATTGTACGTCCA
Source organism: bacterium (assembly GCA_030606865.1). Taxonomy (GTDB): domain Bacteria; phylum Fidelibacterota; class Marinisomatia; order Marinisomatales; family JAHJCW01; genus JAHJCW01. The sequence goes on along the minus strand of JAUWFQ010000091.1, from coordinate 2,379 downwards.
TATCCCAAACCTGACATGGCGACTGCAACGATTAAAAAACCGATAATAATAAAAATTATCGATATGATCCGAAGTATTATGTTTTCAGGAATAGGCGGTATATTGGGCCACTTAACCGGAAGAAATAAGTACATGAAATTTGCGTGTAAAGCAAAGATAAGCACCTCAAAAGAATAAGAAACGAATGTCAATCTTCCTTTTTTTGAATAATCATTTCTCACAATTACACGAAAAGTGATAAAAGAAAAAAGAATTAGTATAAAAGCAGAAACTAAATATCTTAAGAGCATTTAATTCACCTCATAATAGTAATTGAATTTAGCTTGAAGAACTAATTTTATGAAAAGGTGATTAGAGAAGATTTTGAAGGGAAGGAATAATCCATTGTGTGAGCCTTGTGGGTTATTAACAAACAACACTTTGAAACGCCTATCCCGATTAGAATCATACACTTTCGGTAGAATCGGCACTACACGATGGTTAGCTAGCTAATTTTCTTTTTCTTTAAAGGCACAAGGTTTATAGAGATCTTTATGCTTAGAATCATCCTTTAACTCAATATCAATTGTATTTTTTGGCATGTTTTCAAAAAGCGCGTATTTCTCAACTAACGGTTTAAATTTCTCAACTCCATACGAACTTAGACAATTGTAGAAAAGAAGTAAATGTTCAACAGTGGACAACTGCGCTCTAAGAAGATTAGCGTATAGTTGCTTGTTCTCGACAGATGCAGCATCAATATATTTCACAATATTGTAGAGGTGTCTGAAGTAATGACCTAAATACTCACGTCTCTCAGAAAACATCGAATCATACGCTTTCTCAATTCGATTCAATGTGCTCTTAATTTCTTTTAATTTTTTATATTCCTCTTTTAATTCTTTATAATACTCCTGCAATATTTCTAGTGATGACCTATGGTTGGCTCCAAGACCAGTCATGTTGGATCTTGCAAATCCCATAAGTATTTGACGTTGGATTTCAACCAGTCTAAAAAAATTATTCTCGAATTGTTGAACTGAGATACTTATACTTGTTGCTTTAAGAGAATGAATTTGAACATAAAAAGTAATGACGATAGCCACTAGAACTAATCCGGAAAAAAGTGCACTCACTGCTGTAAACACATCACCGTATGAAGAATAATTCCACCAGCACAACCCATATTTACTAAATACAAGAAGATATACACCTAGAAACCATACTGTTAAAACAAGTAAAATACCGAATATCCACGCAAATATTAACTTTGATTTCATGTTATTTGTATCCTTGTTCATTACTATCTCGTACAGCTAACTTATATTCACACCAAATTATCAGTACTACCAATACTTTAATATTTACGTGAAAATGTAAAAATTAAAACCTACATCGGCAACATAGGGCGACCGCTAAACGCAATTCTAGTAATTATAGCTCCAGTTACCCCATAAACAATAAGTGATGCAATAATAACCGCCACAATATAACCAACCATTTTGTTTTGTGGGACTTCCTTTACAATTTGCAACCCTTTGTATAGTAACACTAAAGAATAGATACTAGCGATTGCTCCGAGAATTGATAAGGCAGGAATTATACTAAAGATACCTCCAACCCAAGCGGCGGTGTAAGCAAATACCACAACTTTCATCGATGTTGGTAAATGCTTTTTTGAACCAAATGTCGGTGCCAAAACGTCGATTATGTATGCCAAAATGTAAACTCCGATTATTGACATCACATACATACTAATCGCCCATTTTAGATTTGCGCCAAATGGCGGACGGTAGGAACCGAATCCATAAGAATATCCGAACAGGGTAAACCCGATAAGTCCGGAAATCGCCGGAATTGCGGCTAATTTTAATGCGTATTTAGTGAATAGGTCAGAGATCATATGATCTTCTTTTTTTATGGTTTCCCATTCGGTGGCAGGACTTAACAAGATGTTTTTAACGCGTTCGACTAAATTCATGCTGAACTCCTTATTTAAATATGTTATTATAAGAACATATAAAATTACAACTATGACAAAGATACATCAAAGTTGATGTTGTATTGAGGAAAATATTATAGTATAGAAAAAAGAGAATTTGTCATTGCGATACCGACTTGTCGGGAGAAGCCTGTCCGGCGTAGCCTGGGCACAGACGGGCAATCTCCTAGTGGGAGAGATTGCTTCGTCGCTCGTTCCTCTCTCCTCGCAATGACAGGACATTTCAATTTCAATAATCTTAATTTATGGATTCTTCTCCAATGCATCGGGGGGAATCCAATAAATTCACCCTACTGTCCTACGGACATCTCCCCTCGAGGGGAGACCCTGATTTATCAAGGGAGGGGTGAAATAATTGACAGTTATCCCCCGACCCGTCGGGGTCATCAGAATGACCT
>JAUWFQ010000130.1 GCA_030606865.1 bacterium | reverse complement strand
TACGAATTATAGTGCTTTACGCCTTATTGAGACTCGGTAAACGGTAAATCTATAATTAATTGTACAATGGCGAGGTGTACAATGGGAGATTCGATTTATAACGGGGGCATCCTTTCAAGTAAAGTTCCTGCATCTTCCTTGCAAAAAATTTCAATTCATTATTTCATTAACAACAGGAGAACAAGATGAAGAAGCATTCATTCAGTCTTTTAATTCTCTCTCTGCTCTGTTCCGCGATGCTTCTAACAGCATGCATGAGTCATTTGTATTTGTATGAAGGGGAACCTAGATCGGAGTCGGAAGAAGGAACCTTAGGGGCCGGTACATTAGCCAATGCCCTTAGGATTATGAGAGTGGACGGTTTTGATCCCGGTCTGGGATCTAACTCGCAGAACAGTGTATTGCACTTGCTATCTGGCGAACATACAGTCTTTGTATCACCTACGTGGATGTTACTTTATTATGGAAAAGGGTCAAAATCCGATGAAAAAAAGGTTCTGGCTCGGAAGATTTCTAAAGGGTGGCTCTTAAGGTTCACCGTGGAACCAGGCCATGATTACAGTCTTAATGTTGCCGGGTCAACAGGATTGAACCCGGGTGAGTACGAGTTCTTAATAGAAGGACCAGATACAGTTTTAATAAAATACCTATGGGACTGGGAAAAATGGACTCCCTACATCATGAATGAAATTAACAATAATCGCGTGAGTGAGATCGTATCAGAGGGACCATAGGTAAATATTTACTAATTTATTAAAATAATTAAATAGTTCATTAATAAGTGGAGGACAAAATGAATAAAATTATTTTATTATTTGTATCTCTCGTTGTTTTGGTTTCGACATCATGGAGCCAACAGACGGAGGAAGGCAGGCTATTTCGTATTAAACAGAATGGCAAATATGGTTATATGGATAATACGGGGAATATTGTCATCGAACCGCAGTTTTATAGTGCTAGCGGTTTTTCAGAAGGACTGGCAAAAGTAGGGGCCGGTTTAATTGACAAAACAGGGAAAATAGTCATCAAGCTGCAGGGCTCGTTTTTAGGTTTTTCGGAAGGGCTGGCAGGGGTTAAGATTGGCAAAAAGTTGGGCTATATAGACAAAATTGGACAATATGTTTGGGAACCTACAAAATGATATTGTTAAAAAGGAGGTTCATGCACTACACTTAATGTCAAATAATGTCACATTGTGGATATGTTTTCTGTGCATACAAAAGACTTAATTTTCTAATTTCTCCTCGACAAAATCAATTTAAGAGCTGCCCTTACAAGACAGTGCTATATTTGATATTAGAAAAGGGACACTTTTAAAAGTGTCCCTTTTATTGACAGGTCGTACTACACTATTACTACATTATTCTGTAAATGCTGATATTATTGAACGTTAGTTGGGCTCATAAGAATTAACTGATTCCAGGATCCACAGGATATATAAAAACAAAACATTGTAGATATGTGTGTTTTGTTTATGATTCGATTAATAACTAATTTAGGTACGTTTATTTCTATAATATTCACTTTTGGGAGATTACTATGAAATTGAATGTGCTAGGGTGTCTTGGTTTCTTGGGTTTATTGGGAATGCTTGGATCTAAATCTGCGCTTGATGTACCTGCTTTATATGGCTTGTTTGCTCTATTCGTGCTTTTTGGTCTATTTGGTTATAAAGAAAAGTAGCATATATATATATAGGTTTTATAAGTATAATTATTTACTTATAACAAAATGAAAACCCACCTCCATAATATTGAAGGTGGGTTTTTCGATTTTCATTGGCAGGTTGCCTACACTATGCTTACACTAATCTGTAAGTGCTGATATTGTTGATTTTGGTTACATAAATACCACTCAATATTAAAAATTAAGAAAATAGAAAGTTGTAATTATACAAAATCGTTAATCAGTTAAAATATATTTAATACTTAAGTTTAAAATTCTGCCCGGTTCTGGATAGCCATTTATTGACATATATTGTTTATCTAACAGATTTGTTGCATCAACAATAAATGATAACAAGTTGCCAAATAATTTCGTTTTATATTGAAGAATTGCACTTGTATACCAATATCCCGGTAAAGAAATATCATCACTGAAACCGTATTCAGCTAATCTTTTGCCAGTGTAATGAGCTTGAACCCCTACATTAATTGCATGAAAATTATAACTGATGTTTATGAATCCAATCACTTCAGGTGCATAAAGCAATGGCTTATTTAAATCGATATCATTAGTTTTTTGGTATGTTGTATGCCAGGCGATTTGCATGGGTAATTTTGCAAAAGTAAGTTGACTGCCAACTGTAATATTCGTTCTACGCGAACATGCAATATTTTGTGGTTGCCATACAAAAAATGTTTCATCAATGGGAACCCATTGAATTAAATCATCTGTATGTTTATCCGAGATGTTTAAATAAATGTTATTACTGTAATTATTCTTAAAATATAATTTGTATTTTATGGATTGATTCCAAGAATTCTCTGGCTTTAGATCGATATTTCCCCCAGGCTGCCAATACAAATCATTAAAAGTAGGATTGCGGAAACCTGTTCCTATATTGTATTCAAACTCCATATTTTTCAAACCTTTATAGGCAATACGAAGATCGCTAGTAGGATGTATATCAGAATCTACAATTTTATCAATCCGGAAAGCGGAAATAAATCTTATGTGGTTAAAAAGCGGAATGGAGATTTCCGTTGCTAGCGATTGAGTGAATCGTTTATGGTCACCGACATCGGTACTCTCTATCTTTTCTAGCTTACCATCATATAAAAAGTTAGCAGTAATATTCTTCCAAACAATTTGATTATGGTGAATCTTTAATGAATTTCCGAAAACGGTATGTTTGCTTGAAATTGGCCAAAATGGATTTGTATCATTATAATTCTCAATACTTTTACGATAACTTAATTGAACTTTTGTATAACCACTTTTATTCAGGTGGTTGTATGAAATATTACCTAATTGTAATTTGTCATTGCGGCGTGCGAGCCCAGTTGGCCAACTAATTGAACCAGCAACACCACGCTCTTGATGAGATTCCATTGCCATTGCACTGATATTCGATATATTAGATAATCTTACAGTACTATTTAATGCAACATATTTACGTTCAAAATCATTGTTGCCACGGGTGCTTTGGGAGTCTTCAACTGTATATATATAATTCCCCTCATTACTCAAATATCCGGCTAATAGATTTAAAGAAAATCTTTTCCAATTATTGCTATAATTCCCTTTTACTGTACTGTATCCATAGCTTCCTAAACTAGCTGATATTGAAGTATTTTCTTGCCTGGGATTTAGTATCAATACGCCATCAACAGCGCCGGAACCGTAAAATATTCCGGGTGAATTGGCTACAGTAATTTGATTAATAAAAATTACAGGTATTTGCGATAGATCGGTCTCACCGTTTTGTGAACTTGTTAAATCGACATTTCCCAAAATGATTTTGGTGTTAACGGTAGGATTCCCGTTGAAACTTAAGGTCATTATCCCTGCTTTTCCGCCATAGGATCTTATCGATATTCCGGGAATTTGTTGAAGTGTGTTGTGCGGATTATCTCCGAAATTGTTTCGATAATTGTTGGTAATCTGTTTGTGGAAAACTCTATCACCGCCGGAAACGATTATCGATTCCTGCTTAATAGGCTGCGGTTGTAATTCAATGATATAGAAAAACTTATCTGAAATCATTAATGAGCCTGATTGATACCCATAGCGCGAAACGCTCAATTCATCGCCCTGTTTAAGCAGGGCGCTAAAATGATAATTGAAATAACCGTTTTCATCGGCAATCACCCAATTTTGACCTGTTTTATCTGCAATTACCGCATAAGCCAAAGGGTTTCCGCTTGATGAAAAAACTTGTCCGGTGACAGGTATATCTGCTATTGCAAATGCGGTAATTAGTAGAACAAATAGTCCTTGTTTGAACATAACAAACCTCCATTTATTTTTGGGGTTTGCCGTGAGTGGATTAGCTTTGCTAACCGGATTTTATCACGACCCATGACCCGTAAGTACGTTAATAGTGGGTTGCTGTGTAGGTTTCCTGACTTACGCTTTAGCGATGACATCAGCCTTCTCATCCTAGTTTATTAGGACAATGACATAATAGATGCATCTAACGATTACAGTAGCGGGAACTGTGTCCGATTTGCACGGACTTCCATTCCACAAACAACCATCAATGAGTTAAAATAACTGGTCAAGTTTAGATTGTTTTGTTGAAATGTTCAAAGTGAATTAAAAAAGTTCTTAAAATTCCCAGAGTGAAGAATTCGTGTAAGTTCGAATCCTATCCTGCTACACTTTCTATACTTTACTCCGAAGTGCAAGCTCTAAAAACCTTCCAATTTTGGAAGGTTTTTAATTGTAATCTACAATTTTATAATATGCCGTTGCCACGGTTTTACCGAAGGTAAATACTCTTCGATAAAACTATCAAGATGTTGAAATATGGAAGAGCGGATTGTAATTACCAAACACCCGGTAAAATCCATTATCACTGATTGCAATCCGGGTAAAAAACCGCCACCGTCAAATTCTAATAAACCGATTTCGTCAACGATAATCCAATCGGAGTAATTTATTGATCTGATCTGATCGTTTCCCCATATAATGCTATCCTTATAAAAATAAAATTTACCAATTTTTATATTAGTATCAATTTCATTCATAGTAGTTAATTTGCGTTTTTCATTGATGGAAATTCGCATAAGGTTGTGATACCATTTGTCATTTGATTCTTGGCATTTTTTTGAGATTATTCCGTCAACCTTATTACCTTTACTTTGTAATAATTCAATTAATTGTTCTGCCCACGGCGTTTTGCCGACACCGGCATCACCAACGATAACAATTAGACAAGGTTTAACGGTAAAATTATTTTGATTAAGGAAATCTTTGGGAGTGATTACCGTTAACTTTGTTTCAGATTTGCTGAGTTGATCGGACAATAGGAAAAAGTCTGTGAAAATATCACTGAAAAAATTGAACATTAATTCAAGTGAGCGATGATTTCTCCAATTAGCTCTAAATTGAGTGTAGCGAGCATTCAAGATACTCTTGATCTTGGGAAAAATTTCATTCGATAAATTATACAACACATTAAAGTTTTTAATACCAATTTTTGAAAAAATCGGTTTTATTTTTTCAATATTTAAATCAATAGTAAGTACTTGGAACAGCAGGAAAACGGAAACCCC
>JAUWFQ010000104.1 GCA_030606865.1 bacterium | reverse complement strand
CCAGTCATAATATTTTACATCCTGCTAATGGTAAACCAATTGCAATCCCCTCCCAAGATATGGTACTTGGTTGTCACTATTTAACCCGACCTAAAACAGGTGATAAAGGTGAAGGGAAAATATTTGGTTCTTTAGGTGAAGTATTAATGGCATATGAAAATAAAGCAGTAGGATTACATGCTATAATTGATGTTCGACATAAAGGTAAATGGAATAAAAAAACAACAGTAGGCCGAGCTATCTTTAATTCCATTATGCCGGAAGAGTTAGAATACTTTGACGAATTGATTTCCAAGAAAACTTTAAGCAAAGTTGTTAATCAGTCTTATCTGGTAGTAGGTAATTCTAAAACTGTAGAATTTTTAGATAAATTGAAAGATCTTGGATTTTCTATAGCAACAAAAAGTGGAAGTTCGATTTCTATTAGTGATATTTTAATTCCGGATGATAAGGATACGATTATAGAAAAAGCTGAAAAAGAAGTAGAGGCTATCCAACAGAATTTTGCTAACCATATATTAACTGATGGGGAAAGATACAATAAGGTAATTGACGTTTGGACTCACGCGACTAATCATGTTGCTAATGCTATGATGAAGGGATTGAAGAGTGATAGGCAAGGTTTTAATCCTGTATTTATGATGGCAGATTCCGGTGCAAGAGGTAGTCAAGATCAGATTAAGCAGTTGGCAGGAATGCGTGGATTGATGGCAAAACCAAAAAAATCTATGACTGGTGGTCAGGGTGAAATTATTGAATCGCCCATTATTTCCAATTTTAAGGAAGGGCTATCAGTTATGGAATATTTTATATCTACACATGGCGCCAGGAAAGGTCTTGCTGATACAGCACTGAAAACAGCAGATGCAGGATATTTGACTCGTAGATTAGTAGATGTTGCTCAAGATGTGGTTATATCTGAGAAAGATTGTGGAACGATCAATGGTATTGTTACTAGCGATTTAAAAGAAGGTGAAGAAATTATTGAACCATTGGCTGACCGTGTTCTGGGTAGAACAATATTAGACGATTTGATTATTGATGGGAAAGTAATGATTAAAGCTGAAACTATTATTACAGAGAAGGAGGCTGATACCATAGCCAATAATGAGATCCAAAGTATTCGTATTAGATCAGTTCTAACCTGCGAATCAAAACGAGGTGTTTGTGCAAAATGTTTTGGCTGGGATTTGGCACGTCATCGCGAAGTTAATATTGGTAGTGCAGTAGGAATACAAGCTGCGCAAAGTATAGGTGAGCCAGGTACTCAGCTTACATTACGTACATTCCATATCGGTGGAACGGCAACACGTATCATAGAGAAATCTGATATGCAAAGCAGATATGGCGGTGTTGTTAAATTTTCAGATAATTATGATTTTGCTGATACCATTGATGTTGCAGGTAATGAAATAACAAGATGTATGGTTAGACATGCAAAAATATTTATTGTTGATGAAAAAAATCCTGCAAATATAAAAACGGAATATAATATTCCATATGGTTCCAATATATTTGTGAGTAAGGGTGATGTTATTAAAGCAGGCACCACACTTGTACAGTGGGATCCTTATACCGATATAATTCTTGCCAGGCATGATGGATTTGTAAATCTGAAAGATTTTGAAGAAGGAGATACATATCAGATTGAAGCTGTAGAGGGCGGTAAAAAACAAATGGTGGTTATTGAGTCTAAAAACCGCCAACTTAGTCCACAAGTGGAAATACAGGATAGCGATGGAAATGTAATGGCTGGAGGAACAATATTACCGGTAAACGCTGCTTTAAATGTCATTAATGGACAAAAAGTTAAGCGTGGACAGACGCTCGTTAAAATTCAAAAGGATATTGGAAAAACTCGTGATATTACAGGTGGCTTACCTCGAGTAGCAGAATTATTTGAAGCTAGGATGCCTTCTAATCCTGCCGTAGTTAGTGAAATTAACGGTATAGTAAAATTTGGTGAAACAAAACGTGGAATTCGAAAAATTTTAATCGAATCAAGTGACGGAGAGAGTCGTCCTTATAAGATTCCTTATGGTAAGCATGTTATTGTTCATGAAGGTGATTTCATAACAGCCGGTACACCGCTTTGCGAAGGTGCAATTTCACCAGTTGATATATTAAGAATACTTGGTCCGGGTGCTGTTCGTGAATACCTTGTAAACGAAATACAAGAAGTCTATCGACTGCAGGGTGTGGGTATTAATGATAAGCACATTGAAGTGATTGTTCGTCAAATGATGAAAAAAATCTTGGTGACTGATCCTGGCGATTCTAGATTTTTAGAATCTGAACGAGTCGACAGAGTAGATTTTGCAATCGAAAATGATCGTTTAGCTATGATGGCTGTCGTTGCTGATGCTGGAGATAGTGATTGGGAAAAAGATGCGTTAATATTAAAATCTGATTTAAGAGATATTAATAAGGAATTGAAAGAAGAGGGTAAGAAACCAATTAAAACGCATAAAACTCAGCCGGCTACCTACGATCCATTGTTGATGGGTATTACGCAAGCTTCTTTAAATACTGAAAGTTACTTATCAGCAGCATCTTTCCAGGAAACTACAAGAGTGCTAACAGATGCGGCAACAGCAGGAAAAACAGACTATCTCAGAGGGTTGAAAGAAAATGTAGTTATTGGTAGATTGATACCGGCTGGTACTGGATATCCTGCTTTGCAAGACATATCATTGGAATCTGATGAAGATGAAAAGATCGTTGAATCAGCGGAGATTTCCTTTGGTGAAATTGTGTAAAAATAAATATGAATATTGCTGTTAAAGTAATTGACTATATTTATAATTTTTGAATAAATTTGTAGGCTTAATATAAATAGATATGCCGACGATAAACCAACTAGTAAAGAAAGGTAGAAAGCGGATTTTGCAAAAAAATGTGAGTCCAGCGCTACAACGTAATCCACAAAAACGTGGAGTTTGTGTACGTGTATATACAACTACACCCAAAAAACCTAATTCAGCATTGAGAAAAGTTGCTCGTGTGAGATTGACCAACGGGATGGAAGCAGCAGCATATATTCCTGGTGAAGGTCATAATTTGCAAGAACATTCAATTGTGTTGATTGAAGGTGGCAGAATTAAAGACCTTCCTGGTGTACGGTATCACATTATACGCGGAACACTTGATACAGCAGGTGTCAACGACAGAAAAACTAGTCGTTCACGTTACGGTACAAAACGACCGAAGGCTTAATTGTTATGCGTAGAAGAAGACCAGAAAAAAGAGAAATATTACCCGATCCGGTTTATAATGACTTATCGGTTGCTAAATTTGTGAACTACGTGATGGAACGTGGTAAAAAAGGTGTTGCTGAAAAGATTTTTTATGACGCAATGGATGTGATTAAAAATAAAACTAAGACTGACGGATTAAAAATATTTCAAGAAGCGATCAAAAATGTTACTCCGATATTAGAAGTGAAATCACGTCGTATTGGTGGAGCTACTTATCAGGTGCCAATTGAAGTTCCAAAAAATCGACAATTTTATTTATCATCACATTGGATTATTAATGCCGCTGTTGGTCGTGGTGGTAAGCCAATGGCTGAACGTCTTGCAACTGAACTGATTGCGGCTGCTAATAATGAAGGCGGGGCAATTAAGAAAAAAGATGATACACACAGAATGGCAGAAGCAAATAAAGCATTTGCACATTTCGGAAGACCTAGACGATAATGAATAGTATTTCCCTTAATAAAGTACGAAATATTGGTATAATGGCTCATATAGACGCTGGTAAAACCACGTTAACTGAGCGAATATTGTATTATACCGGGCGTACGCACAAAATAGGGGAAGTACATGAAGGTGGTGCCACAATGGATTGGATGGCTCAGGAGAAGGAACGGGGTATTACGATAACTTCTGCGGCTACTACTTGTATGTGGAATGATCACCGTATTAATATTATTGATACACCTGGTCATGTAGATTTTACTGTGGAAGTAGAAAGGTCTCTAAGAGTATTGGATGGTGCTGTAGCAGTTTTTTGCGCTGTTGGAGGTGTTGAGCCGCAAAGCGAAACAGTTTGGCGTCAAGCCGATAAATATAATGTTCCGCGCATAGCTTTTGTAAATAAAATGGATCGTACGGGCAGTGACTTTTATAATGTGCTTAACATGATAAAAGAGAGATTGGGAGCAAATCCATTACCGATGACAATACCTATTGGTTCCGGTGATCTATTTACGGGTATTATTGATCTTTGTTCTATGCAAGCAATTTTATATAATGAATCTTCATTAGGTGCACGTTATGAATTTGCTGAAATCCCAAAAGATTTAAAAGATGAGGCAGATAAATGGCGTCATCATCTTATAGAGGAAACAGCAGCTTACGATGAGCGCTTATTAGAAAAATATTTAGCTGATGAAGAAATTAAAGAGGATGAGTTAAAAGCGGCAATCCGAAAAGGGTGTATAGACAATACATTTATTCCTACTTTCTGTGGTTCAGCCTTTAAAAATAAAGGCGTGCAAAGATTATTGGATGCAGTTGTTGATTTTTTACCAAATCCGTTGGATATTGGTGAAGTATCAGGTGTCGACCCGGATGATTCAGATATTGTATTAAAACGTAAGCCGAATGAAAAATTGCCTTTTAGCGCGCTTGCTTTTAAAATCATGACAGATCCATATGTGGGTCGTTTAACGTACCTAAGAGTATATTCAGGGAAATTAGATAAGGGTTCATATATTTATAATCCTAATATTGTAAAAAGAGAACGAATCAGTAGAATTTTATTAATGCATGCGAACAAGCGTGAAGCTCTTGAAGCTGTAACAGCCGGTGAAATTGTTGCTGTTGTTGGTCTTAAAGAAACTAATACTGGTCATACTATTTGTGATGCTGATAATCCAATTATTTTAGAATCAATGGACTTTCCTGAACCGGTTGTGGAAGTATCGGTTGAGCCGGTAAGTAAGGCTGATCAAAAAACTTTATCACAAGGTTTGGCTAAATTAAGCGAAGAAGATCCTACATTTAAAGTTTCTACTAATCAAGATACTGGTCAAACGATTATTGCGGGGATGGGGGAATTGCATTTGGAGATTTTAGTTGATCGGTTGAAACGAGAATTTAATGTAAATGCAAATGTTGGAAAACCACAGGTTGCATATACAGAAGCTATAACAAAAATAGTCGAAAAAATTGACGTAAAATTTGCAAGACAGTCCGGTGGGCGCGGTCAATTTGGTCATGTTGTGATCAATGTTGCGCCAAATGAATCCGGTAAGGGTTATCGTTTTGAAAATAAAATAGTCGGTGGTGTAATCCCGAGAGAGTATATACCTGCTGTAGATGCAGGAATTAAAGAAGCATTAAAAAATGGTGTTATTGCCGGTTACCCGATTGAAGATGTGCGCGTTGAACTAATATATGGTTCTTATCATGAGGTTGATTCGTCAGAAATTGCTTTCAGGATAGCAGGTTCAATGGCAATAAAAAAGGCATGTAACGCCGCAAGTCCGGTATTGATGGAGCCGATAATGTCGATTGAGGTCGTTACACCGGAAGAATATTTAGGCGATGTGATGGGTGACATTAATTCACGTCGTGGAAAAATTGAAGGAATGGGACAGCGTAAAGACGCTCAGGTAATTAAAGGAAATGTACCTTTAAATAAGATGTTTGGATATGTTACCGATCTAAGATCGATAACTCAAGGGCGCGCTGTATTTCATATGGAATTTTCACATTATCAACAAGTTCCAGCTAATGTACAAACAGAAATAATGGAACATGTACATGGGACAGCATCCTAACAAATAGGAGAAACAAATGGCAAAGGAAAAATTTGAGCGAACGAAGCCACATGTAAATATTGGTACAATAGGCCATGTAGATCATGGTAAGACGACATTAACAGCTGTGATAACATTATTGCAATCAGCGCAAGGGTTATCGGAGGTAATGACATTTGACGCAATTGATAATGCTCCGGAGGAACGTGAGCGTGGAATTACGATCCAGACAGCGCACGTAGAGTATGAGACAGTCAATCGTCATTATGCGCATGTAGATTGTCCGGGTCATGCCGATTATATTAAGAATATGATCACGGGTGCGGCCCAAATGGACGGAGCTATATTGGTGGTAAGTGCCGCTGATGGTCCTATGCCTCAGACAAGAGAGCATGTATTATTAGCTCGTCAGGTTAATGTTCCAAGTATTGTAGTATTTATGAACAAGACCGATCAAGTAGATGATCCTGAGTTGTTAGAATTAGTTGAGATGGAGCTTAGGGATTTATTGAATGAGTATAAGTTCCCCGGTGATGACACACCGATTATTATGGGTAGCGCATTAAATGCCTTGAATAATCCTAAAGATCCGGAAGCTACCAAGTGTATAACAGAATTATTAGAGGCTTGTGATAGTTTTATCCCTGAGCCGAAGCGCGATGTAGACAAACCGTTTTTGATGCCTGTGGAGGATGTATTTAGTATAACCGGCCGTGGAACAGTAGGAACCGGTAGAATAGAGCGTGGTATAGTGAAGGTTGGCGATGAAATAGAGATGATCGGAATGGGTGCTCATAAGAAGACAGTTTGTACGGGTGTAGAGATGTTCCGTAAGCTATTAGATGAGGGTAGAGCAGGAGATAATGCCGGATTATTATTGCGTGGCATAGATAAAGAAGAATTGAAACGTGGGATGGTATTAGCTAAACCGGGTAGTATAACTCCGCATACAAAGTTTAAGGCTAATGTGTATGTATTGAAGAAAGAAGAGGGTGGTCGTCACAC
>JAUWFQ010000057.1 GCA_030606865.1 bacterium | reverse complement strand
GCGATATTATAAAGGAGATAAATAATGGCAAAAAATATTACTTATGATTTAGAAGCCCGCAATGGCTTAAAAGCCGGTGTTGATAAATTATCAAACGCTGTAAGAATTACTTTAGGTCCAAAAGGACGTAATGTAGTTATTGAAAAGAAATTTGGCTCACCAACAATTACTAAAGATGGTGTAACCGTAGCAAAAGAAATTGAATTAGAAGATAAATTAGAAAATATTGGTGCTCAAATGCTTCGTGAAGTTGCCTCAAAAACATCAGATGTAGCAGGGGATGGTACAACAACAGCAACAGTTTTGGCACAATCTATCATTGCTGAAGGAATTAAGAATGTAACTGCCGGCGCTAACCCAATGTCAATTAAGCGCGGTATTGATGCTGCAACAGTAAAAATTGTTGAAGAATTAAAGAAGCAGAAACAGGATGTTGGATCTGATTTTGAGAAAGTAGCCCAAGTAGCTACGATTTCTGCTAATCAGGATAAAGAAATTGGTCGTAAAATCGCTGAAGCGATGGAAAAAGTTGGCAAGGATGGTGTTATCACAGTTGAAGATAGTAAAACTGCCGAAACATACCTCGAATTCGTCGAAGGAATGCAATTTGATCGTGGATATCTCTCTCCATATTTTGTTACCAATTCAGACAATATGGAAGCCGAATTAGACGATCCTTATATATTGATATACGATAAAAAAATCAGTAACATGAAAGATCTTATGCCGATTCTTGAAAAAGTTGTACAAACCGGCAAATCTGTCATGATCATTGCTGAAGATATTGAAGGTGAAGCTCTCGCAACATTAGTTGTTAATAAGTTACGCGGTACGTTTAAAGTTTTAGCTGTCAAAGCTCCGGGATTTGGAGATCGTCGCAAAGCAATGTTGGAAGATATTGCAGTACTTACCGGTGCTACAGTAGTATCTGAAGAGCAGGGATACAAATTAGAGAACGCAACATTAGATTATCTTGGGACTTGTAAGCGCATAGTCTCTGATAAAGATGACACAACTATTGTTGGTGGCAGCGGAGATATCAAGATGATAAAAGCCCGTATTAATGAAATTAAAGTGCAGATAGATAAAACTACATCAGATTATGATAGCGAGAAATTACAGGAGCGTTTAGCGAAATTATCCGGTGGTGTTGCTGTGCTGTATGCTGGTGCTCCAACCGAAGTTGAAATGAAGGAAAAGAAAGCCCGTATAGAGGATGCGCTACACGCTACTCGTGCTGCTGTTGAAGAAGGTATTGTTCCTGGTGGTGGAGTTGCTCTTTTAAGGTGTATTAAAGGGTTAGATGATGTCAAAGTATCTGAAAATCAGACGGTTGGCGTTAATATTATGCGTCGTGCTTTGGAAGAACCGATTCGTCAAATCGTTGCTAATGCAGGTGCTGAACCTTCGATCGTTGTCAATAAAGTTGCAGAAGGCAAAGGGGATTATGGTTATGATGCTCGTTTGAATAAATATGTAAATATGTTCAAATCGGGTATTATTGACCCAACAAAAGTTGCTCGCGTAGCTGTAGAAAATGCTGCATCAATTGCAGGATTATTATTAACTACCGAAGCTGCAGTAACTGAAGTACCAGAGAAAGATATACCTATGCCTCCAATGGATCCAGGAATGGGCGGAATGGGCGGAATGATGTAATCGAATAATTGTCGATTTTTGAAAAGCCCTTTTCATCATGTTGAGGGCTTTTCTTTTTATTAGCATTTCTTGACTACACTAAACACTATGCGGTAAATTTATTACTTATGGATGTAATACGATTAAAGAATATGGTTTTTTACGGTTATCACGGCATAAGTGATTCTGAAAAATCACTGGGTGGTAAATTTGAAGTTGATTTAGATCTATATAAAGATTTAAAGAAAGCCGGTCAATCTGATGACTTGAAAGATACTCTTAATTATGAAAAAATCTACAAAACAGTTCATAATTGTACTAAAAGGAATAAATATTATCTAATTGAAACACTTGCTGATCGTATCGCAAAATCAGTTTTGCGAAAATATCGAACAGATAAAGTAATTGTTAGAGTGAGGAAACCGCATGCTCCCGTGAAAGGCGTTTTAGATACAGTTGAAGTTGAGATAGTACGAACCAAGGATGATTATGAGTGATAAAATTTATCTGTCCTTAGGTTCAAATATTGGTGATAGAGAAGCTAATTTAGCCGGGGCGATTACCATACTTGGGAATTATCAGGAAAATAGTAAATTTAAAAGTGCATCCTTTTATAATTCTGAACCATTATTTAATACCAATCAATCTGAATTCCTAAATACTGTTGTTGAACTAAATACAACATTCACACCATTCGAATTTTTGGATGAAATAAAAAACATAGAGAGACTTTTAGGACGTCCAAGTAAACGTGAAAAAAACGGACCAAGGACAATTGATATTGACATATTAACTTTTAGAGATTCATTCTTAGAAACGGAGGAATTGACGATACCTCATCCGGGCATTCCATATAGACGATTTGTTCTTGTTCCATTTAACGAATTAGCCCCAAATTATATTATCCCTGGTTGGAAGATCTCAGTTAAAGAACTGCTTAATCGTTGTACGGATAAATCAAAAGTATTGAAACATACCATAGAATCAAACGCATGAGAAACTTATATTATATCGCTATCGAAGGACCAATAGGTGTTGGAAAAACAAGTTTAGTTAAGCTATTAGCAGAAAAATTAGAAGCACGTACAATCTTGGAACAGTTCGAGGACAACCCATTTTTGACTGATTTTTACGATGATCCGGAACGATTCGCTTTTCAAACACAATTATTTTTTCTATTGCAAAGATATCAACAGCAGCAAGAATTAAGACAAGTTGATATTTTTCATAATTTACTTATAACCGATTATATGTTCGTGAAGGACAGATTATTTGCGTCATTAAATTTAAATGAAAAGGAAATGCCATTATATGAAACAGTGGCAAATTTATTAGAACGTAATGTGATCAACCCGGACTTAGTTATTTATTTACAAGCAGATACAGATACATTAATGAAAAATATTGGTAAACGGAAAAGGTCATTTGAGAAAAACATGTCCCGAGACTATATAGATGCTCTAAATCAAGTTTATAACGAATATTTCTTTCGATACCAAGATTCTCCTCTGCTGATTATCAATACGAATAATATAGATTTTGTAAATAAGAAAAAGGATTTAGAGGAAATCATAAATGTAGTTCGCCAGCCGATTACAGGTACCAAGTTCTTTAACCCTGCCACAGGTTTTTGATTATGTTAAAATTAATTTTAGTAGCAATAATAGCATATATTGGATATTCGTTTT
This sequence comes from bacterium, assembly GCA_030606865.1. Classification (GTDB taxonomy): domain Bacteria; phylum Fidelibacterota; class Marinisomatia; order Marinisomatales; family JAHJCW01; genus JAHJCW01. The sequence goes on along the minus strand of JAUWFQ010000057.1, from coordinate 8,036 downwards.
ATCTTAGATATAATACTCTAAGTAAAATAAATAAATCATCACGTAGTAAAAGCTCAAAGAATAAATATTCCAAAATGAACATTCGTGATGCTGAATTCAAAGATATTGATGACAATAATAAGTAATGTATTATGAGTGAAAAGTACAATGCTGAAATTGTAAATGAGATGCAAAAATTTTATTTCCTCTTTACTTATCACTTCTTACCTTTTACCAAATAACTATGAAGGCAGTTAGAATACATCAACATGGTAATATTGATGTATTAAGATATGAAGATATCCCTATTCCCAATATTAAACAAAATCAATGTTTGGTTAAAATAAAGGCAGCAGCTTTAAATCACCTTGATATTTGGGTTAGAAAAGGATTTCCCGGTATTCCGCTTCCAATGATTATGGGAAGTGATGGCGCAGGAATTGTTGAAAAGATTGGAACGAATATTTCGGATTTTTCTAGAGGTGATAAAGTATTAATTCAACCACTAACTTACTGTGGTACTTGCCGATGGTGTAAGCAGAACAAGGAAAATTATTGTGAAAAGTGGGGCATCTTTGGTGAAAATCAAGATGGAACTCAATGCGAGCATATGGCAATAAATGCCAATCATTTGCGAATTATTCCTGAAGGTATGAGTTTTGAAGAAGCTGCTGCATTCCCGCTCGTTGCGGAAACTAGTTATACAATGCTCATTGATAGAGCAAATATTCAAAAGGGAGAAACTGTATTTGTTTGGGGTGCTTCATCTGGCGTAGGAAGTATGGCAATTCAAATCGCTAAAGCGATGGGATGTAAAGTGTTAACTGCTGTCGGAAACGCTGAAAAAGGAGATTTTGCTGAAAAACTTGGAGCTGATATAATCGTTAATTACAAAGATGATGATGTAGTTAAAATAGTAAAGGAATTTACAGATCAGCAAGGAGTTGACGTTGTTGTTGAGCATGTTGGAACAAAGACCTGGAAAACAAGTTTACGGATATTGGGGAAGGGGGGAAGAATTGTAACTTGTGGAGCAACAACCGGTTCAGAAGCGAAATTTGATATTAGACATTTGTTTTACAAGCAACAATCTATACTCGGTTCGACAATGGGTAATGTAAAATCACTTGATAGTACATTAGCAATGTATAGAAGAGGTGATATTAAACCTGTTGTTAACAAATGTTTTAAAATGTCTAAAATTCAAAAAGCACATGAATATTTAGAAAACGGCAATCAAATTGGTAAAGTAATTATTATTCCGAATTAAACTATGAAAAAATTATTATTCATTATTATTGTAATATCTCTTGGCTATGGACAGATAAGCAGCACTAAATATGGTGTAGGTTTGAATATTGGTGATCGTGGTGCCGGTATATTTTACCATCGGCATATTAAAAGCTATGAAAGTATTAAAATTGGGACAACTATTCGTTGGCTAGATATAAGACCACCTAAGGAAATTCCATCGTATAATTATTATACAGGTCGATATGAAAATACAAATACTGTTAGCTTAGCAATATTTCCGCTGTTTGGAACAATAAATTACTATCCATTTGAAGGAAAAATAGCAAATAATTTTTCACCATATGTATCAGCTAAGTTAGGTCCTGTATTAGTTTTAGATGCTGACGAAAGCATCAAATCATTTTCTAAGAGATGGTTTAATGCTGATAGTAAATTTACTTATGGTGGGAATATTGCGGTAGGAGTAGAATTCCGTCAACCAGGTAAAGTTCACTATTCAATTGAATTTAGTTATGATCTAATTCCGTTAAGTAGTACTATTGGTAATTACGCTAATTTAAATGGAACTGTGCTATCGTTCTCAATCCATCGGTAGTATTTATGCTGGATAAAATATTTTTTTTCGTTAATACTAAAAATATATCAAACAAACAATTTTTCTTAAATGAACAAGAGTCCTATCATCTGATTAAAGTTCTCAGAAAACCGATTGGAACTGAAATTTGGTTAGTTGATGGAATTGGAAGTGTATATTGTGGGACAATACAAAATATGCAGGATGATATTGTTAGCGGACAAATCCTTGAAGTATTTCCAAAATATGGAGAAAATAAAATTCAGATTAACTTAGGTATTGGAATACTTAAGAAAGATAAAATGAATTTTGTTGTAGAAAAAGCAACTGAATGCGGAGTAAAAGAAATTATACCATTGGTATTAGATAAATGCATCAAACGTGATGTTAATCTCGCTCGATTAATAAAAATTTCTAAATCAGCTGTGAAACAGTGTGGAAGGAGTGTTGTTCCTAGTATTCATAGGCCTAATAATTTGAAAGAATTACTAAACACATATATTAATACTTCAATATTTGTGTGTCATGAGTCGGGTGATAACGGGATTGATATTGTTCCAAAAATAGTACAGAAACAATCTAATATATTGCTACTAGTAGGACCAGAGGGTGATTTTTCTAGAGAAGAGATAGATTTTCTAAACAATCATAGTGCGAATTTTATAAATTTAGGAAATCGACGACTACGCTCAGAAACAGCTGTTATAGCTGCTTTATCTCAGATAAATTTATATTATGATTGAATGAATATCTTTAGTTTTGTTTTTTCACAGTTTTCATCACAACTTGAGGATAAGATACATCCAATACTTCGGCAATCTTCTTTTTGTTGTGTTGATATTTTTCAAGTAAGAATTTAAATAAATCTTCTTCAAATCTGTGATTTGCTTCTCGCCATGTATACGGTAGAAGTGCTTCTATATATTGTCTGAAGTATTGATTATTGAATATAGTATCATCATACTTCCCGCGTTTTAAATTCAGTTTCTTTTGATATAAGAAATATGTTCTTGTGTCAATATCCAATGCTTTACAAAGCACAGGGGCGTTTTTGTGGCGACGGATATGCATTGTTAGTAAGCCCTTATGGAAGATATTCCGTATTTCTTTCATTGTCTTGCCAATAATAAATCTGAGTGCTTCGTCATGTGAATTAACATAGGGAAGTTTTTGATTAGTAGATAAGAATGTGATGTAAGAATTAATAACAATTTTGCGATAACCTAATATGGGTAATCCTAGATCCATTTCCGTTTGTAAAAATGCATAACCGTGGGAATAAAAATGATACGCTAAACCTTCTTCCTTGAGTTTTTCGTATGCAAATACTAATTTGTAATAATCTTCAAATGCCATATCGCGCATATCATATTTCAAATTAAGTTGAAGCGACTGACTGTGATAATTGATGGCACTGCGATAATTACCACACTCAAATTCTAAGTAACCAAGATTCTGTAAAGCTAAGCTTAAATGAAACGGAGGTAAGTCTCGCTTAATTAAATCTAAAAATATTGATCGAGCTTTATCATATTCTATTTTTTGTATTTCTAACCATCCTTCATCATTTAAGATTTCATATTCAATTTGTAATAATGAATGTTTTTTTGCTATTATTTGCGCCTCATTATAGAATTCTGCCGCTTTGTGAAAATTATTATTATTTGCATGAACACCTCCTATATGCCTAAGTGCATTGGCATATCGAAAATATTCATTATTTTTTAGATAATAGTCAGCTGAGTTACTTACAAGCTCTAAAGATAAATCAGGTTCAATAAATTTATAACATAATCCTAACAAATTATTTATTCGCCATTTCATTTTTTCATTAGTACAAATTGTAGTTGTAGCTTTTAAAATAGCGATGGACTCTTTGGTATAGCCAAGTTTTCTCAATAAATTAGATAATTCGGCATAAATATAGGATTTAACATTATTATTTACATTTAAATCCAATGCCATATTGAAGCTTGTAAAAGCATTTTTATAATTACCATTAAATGTATGAATTCCTCCGATACATGCCCAAGCTATTCCCTGTAGATTGAAATCATCAATTTTGAGTATTTGAGATAAGTCTTTAAGTGGTTCTCCAGAAGCAATTAAATTTAATTGAATTATTTCCTCAGTCTTTTCAAGATATTGATCAATAATTATATTTGTAGTTAACTGTTCAGGTTTAACAGGTTCCTTAATGTCTGGAAATAAATTTCTAATATCCCTTGCTATTTTATTATCGACTGTAATTAATTTATTTTCACTGCTCATTTTATTGTTCCCTAAATATTTAATATAATTATTAAGAAATTGTTATCTTCTATGGTAATATAATTAACTATTACGTTGAATATTAATGAAAATTAATATAAATATCAAGCAATAAAATGTAATGCCAGTGAGAAGATTTATCCAAATTAAATATATTAGTATTGAATAAAATAATTAATTTATTATATATATATTTAGTTAATTAGTGGACAGAAATTTTAATAAAAAAAAATAATATATTGCTATTCAAACAAAAATACCAAATAGTTGTTAAGATAATAATCATTATTGTTCTGATCCCTTATGTATATGCACAGGGTATTTATCATGATCCAAGAATATCTTGGAAAACTATTAGGTCCGAACATTTTAATGTTCATGTTCCTAAAGAATATATACAATTAGGAATTAAAATTACCGATATATGTGAGAAAATTTACCCAATTGTAAGTCATTCGTTGGATTATTTCCCCGGACGAACTCATGTGGTGGTTCATACAGAAAATGATGAATCAAATGGAATAGCAAGCCTGTTTCCATGGCGAATGGAATTATTTATAACTCCTCCTCAAGCTAATATAACAGGAAAAAATATACACTGGTTAGAAAGTTTAATATTACACGAGTTTACCCATATTGTTCATTTAAGGAAACACAAAAGCATAACATCTCTGACAAAGCCAATTTTTGGAGATTATAATGCTATTTGGCAAATGATTACCCCGGTTTGGTTTACAGAAGGGATTGCGACACTCAATGAAACACGGTTTGGACAAGGTGGAAGAGGCAGAAATCCACATTTTTGGATGCAGATGGCTGAACCAATTATCAATGATAATCAATGGAAATTAAACAATACTAACTATTATAGCCGAAATAATTTGCCCACATTACTTATGCCATATATCTCAGGCTATTTTATTACTGATAGAATTAATCAGCATTTTGGCGAATATGCTTGGGGGAGAATTTTGAATCGCTATTCTACATACCCGATATTTGGATTTAAGAACGCTGTTAAATCTGTCACCGGTTTAGATGTTAATTCTGTTTACATCGAGGTTATCAGTGAATTCAAAGCTCAAGAAAATTCCAATATTACTAAATCAGTTTTCAAGATATGGTATGATTCAGATCTGATTGAGGGGCAATATTCTCCTCGCTGGTTTGATAAAAATAATATTATGTTTTATCAAAAAGGAATTAACAGAACTCAAAAACTAGTAAAAGTTAATCGTAGTGGCGAGACAAAAGAGTTGTTAAATAGAAAGGTTTCCAAAATCGATAACAGTTTTTCGTTTAACGATAATATAATTTATACTTCGGAACAGCATATTGCTACAAGATTTTCAGCTACAAAATATTCGGATTTACATTTATATGATCTTAACACAAATAAGAGCAAGAGATTAACTAGTGCAAAGCGATTGTATAGTATAGATATTTCACCTGATAATTCAGAATTAATTGCCGTACAAACATACCTGCCTTATAACCGTTTATCTTTAATAGATAGTAAAAGTGGTGAAATTTTAAAGTATATAAATTTCGAAAATTCTACGGTTTTAAATCCACGCTGGTCTCCATCCGGCAACCATATCGCCTTTGCGCTACAAGATAGCGTTGGCATTGTAAATGTTGCAGTCTATAATCTAAAAACTAATAAATGGAGATATGTTTATCAGCCTAATTTGAATCAGGATAACCATCCTTGTTGGTCACAAGATGAAAAGTTCATTTTCTTTTCATCGGATCAATCAGGTATTTTTAATATTTGGGCTACAGATGTAATGACAGGTGAACGTTGGATGATTACTGATGTAGAATTAGGTGCGTTTACACCTGATGTATCTCCTTCAGGTGATGAAATAGCATTTTCGATTTATACGGAGAATGGATTTAGAATCGCTACTAAAAAATTGGATATTTCTACCTGGATTAAAAGTAATAATATTATAAAAGAAAATACATTACTATTCTCAAGAGGAGAAACAATCTTTAGTGAGCTTGGAACTAGTGCAAATAAACCATACTTGATTATGCAGTATTCTCCATTATCCCAAATATTAAAACCGCAAGGGTGGATACCATATATATATAATGATGAAGAAGGTAAGGGAATTGCAGTATTTTTAAGATCTGAAGATGCATTACATAGGCACATGTGGTTCGGTAGGTTTGGTTTATCTTTGAGCCGAACTGCTCCGGCATTTGATCTGATTTATATATATTCTAAGTTTTGGCCAAAAGTAAATTTTAGAGCATATAGCTTACCGAGAAAAGTCAATAACGATGGTGAAGTTGGTTGGTGGCGAGAGACCGGATTTGAATGTGGTGTAAAAACACCGCTAACCTTGGAAAATAATATATATAAAACAACTTCATTATTATCAATGCAGTTTATTCAGAATCAGTTAAAAAAATCAAAAGGGAATATTGACCCAAATCAGGGAATCTATAGAGGAGTCAGATTTGAGTTTTTGTTAAATCGTTCCAGTTATACTTTTAGAAATATCACACCTTATTTAGCGTGGTTTATCAATACTAACTTTGAATTTTCAAATTCATCGCTTTTAAGCGATTACAACAGCGGACGTTTTTCATCAGAATTAGATTTATTCTTACCAATTCTAAAAGGAAGTAATTTAGAATTGTATTTTGGGTATTTATTAAGAGGTGGAGATTATAACTATCTTAATAACTTTGTTCCGATTGGTTTTTCAACAAATAATAGTAACAAACAATTTCGATTTACTTCTTCTTATTACCAACCGCTGATATTTCTAGAATGGCAAACTCCGATTATTCCGATGTTTATAGAATATATTTATTTAAAACCGTTTATTGATTATAGTATTGGTTGGTCAAAAAATGTTAATCAATATGAAATGAACACTATCCACTCAATTGGGGTACAATTGTCAGCAAAAAATATTCTTTTTTATCGCTATAATTTTAATATGGGAATTAACATCTTTAAAAAATCAAATAGCAAGAATATTGAGTATAATCCTTTTATTCGATTCAATTTATAAATCAATAATTTATAAAGTAAAATCGGGCTACTAGCTACCAATAGTAGTATGGGGATACAAAGGATGTAGCCTGATTTTTTCTTTGAGATAAGCTGAGGAAGTATCGTTTGTATTGTAAAACGATACTATATTATCTCAATTTTTATTATAATTTTACCAGCGATCGCTTGTTCCTGAAAAACACATAATATTTCTCCTTTTTAAATTTGAATTTTTTAAAAAATTAGTGATCAATTTATTTTTAACCGTTTCCATTCTGACCTGAGCCATTGCTGTTCTGACCTGAGCCATTACTGTTCTGACCTGAGCCATTGCTACTTTGACCGGAATAAAAATCATCTTCACTTGATAATGGATTTGTGAAGTCAGTGCATGCTGTTATCAACATTGTTGATAGAGCGATTAATACGATCAATTTTAATTTCATAATTTTCCTCAGTTGTTTTTTTGTTTATTTATTCTTGATTAGCAAGATGAATTGTAATAATAAAATGATGTAAAATACAAGATAATAATAATATATATAGCGATAATCATATATAGTTACTTTATTAGATTTTTCAGTTGTAACATATTAGTAAATTATTATCTATAATAGCCAATTAGATTGTAATTATTGTTGATTGTGTTGTAAAACCGTAAATTTTTTTAAGTAATTTTTCATATTAACAGTTTATAAGGAATTAATAATGAAGAAATGTCTATTTTGTAAAATAGTTGATAAAGAAATACCTGCAGAAATTTTGTTTGAAAGTGACAAATTATTAGCCTTTAAGGATATTGATGCTCAAGCACCGGTTCACATTCTAATTATACCAAAAGAACATATTACAACAGCAAATGATTTAAGCAGCAATAATAAAGAATTATTAGGTGACATTTTATTAGCTGCGAAAAGCCTTGCATCAGAATATGATATTGCC
>JAUWFQ010000125.1 GCA_030606865.1 bacterium | reverse complement strand
TATAATGGGATATGGTTTTACCAATCATATTTCAATAATTACAACAGATTAGAGTGAAAGGTACAGGCAAATTGATTGTAACTATTGCTCGGTGATTATTTCCGCCTATATAAAAATAAATTCTCTGCATTAGTCTCCTCTTTGCAGATATATACGGATTTCGTTGGATTACTGTGGTTAAATAGTAGTACTAAAACCTATTGTCGTTCAACATTTATTAACATATCTAAAATCAGCGGAATATTTATTATTGGGCGTCTGCACATACTCGATCATCATTCAACGATGATATAATTTTAACCTACAATTTGGATACATGGCATAACTAGCTACCAGACTGATTGTTAATTAATATATTAGAAATAACTATTAAAGTATTTTTCAATAAAATGAAAACTATTACTTATCATAAAACAGCAAATTTATTTTATTACGTTTTCCAGTACGATTTATACATATTCTTTTGTAAGAAATCAAACAAATCGTTACATGTCAGGTTATATATTGACTAGATAAATAGCAAACTTATTTTAATACGGTTATAAATATTCTTGGTATGGCCAATATAATATGAATTTCTACTGGAACTATATAAAATATTTACGAAATATTTCAAAAGTGGAGCCAGACGGGATCGAACCGACGACCTTCCCGATTTCCATCGGGACGTTCTCAGCAATTTATTTATTGATCAACCATTCAATATACTTTTTACTTTTCTTTGATTTGATTACCATTTCTCTCTTCATGGCGCCAGAGCGAGTATCAAATTCCTCTTCATGAACTAATGACCATGGAATACCGTGTTTTGTGGATTTGTTATAACCATTATTATGATAATCAAGACGGTTGTGAATATCCTTGGTATGACCAATATAATATGAATTTCTGCTAGAACTGTATAAAATATAAACGAAATATTTCAAAGTGGAGCCAGACGGGATCGAACCGACGACCTCTTGAATGCCATTCAAGCGCTCTCCCAACTGAGCTATGGCCCCATTTATTAATAAATAAGCGGGCGGAATTTAGTACTTCAAACTGCTTGTTTCAACAATCTCTTATAGATTATCCATAAAATAATTCGTTATTTTTGTCCATAGATGAAATGTTGTGTTCCCTCCACGTATACCGTGATTACGACTAGCATAAGTAAGATAATCAGCATGTTTGTCAGCTTTCACAAATTCTTCCATTAATTGTGTAGCATGCTGTAAATGTACGTTATCATCATTTGTACCATGGATTACCAATAATTTACCTTCTAATTTATCAGCATAGGTAAATACAGAAGCATTTTTATACCCTTCTGCATTTTCATCTAAGAATCCCATATAACGCTCAGTCCAAATTGTGTCATATAGTTTTAGATCATAATTACCCGCAACAGCAACTCCAACCTTAAAATTTGGAGCACCTTTTGTCATGCAAAGTGCAGTCATGTATCCACCTCCACTCGATCCCCATATACCTATTCTGTTACCATCTACATAAGGTAGAGATTTAAGGTATTTCGCTCCTTCTACTTGGTCGGTTACTACCCATTTTCCAATGTCTTTATATGATAAATATTTAAATTCTGTACCTCGTCCGCCCGTTCCACGTGGATCGATAGAAAATGTTATATAACCTTCCTGGTTCATATATCGATCCCATAGTCCGCGTCCCTGTCGATTTGCAACGGTTTGGCTTCCCGGTCCTGAATATCCAAATACAATTACAGGATACTTCTTGTTGGAATCAAAATCCCGTGGTAAAGTTATCATCGCATTTAAAAGTGTACTATCATCGGTTGTTGGGATTTGAATAAATTTAGTTTCCTGAAAACCATACTCTTCAAATTGAGTCTTATCGGTAATAGCAAGATCACTAACTTTTGAGCCATCGGAATTATGCAGAGTAATAGCTAATGGAAAATTAGCAGCTGAATAAAAATCAATATAATATGAATTTGATGGTGAAAATCTTACACGATGCGAACCTAAATTTTCACTAAGCAATTTGAAATCCGAACCATCCAATTTTACTGAATAAAGATTCGATTCAATCACAGAATCTTTTTTTCCATTTAAATAGACAGTTTCTTTCTTCTCATCAAATGCTGTAATTCCCGAAACTTCCCAATCTCCGCTTGTAACAGCATTAATCAGCGTACCATTTTTATCATAATGATAGACATGTTGAAAACCGGAACGTTCAGAAAGTGTGATAAAACTTCCATCATTTAAGAAAAACAGGTCATCTGTCAAATTAACCCAAGCTTCGCTTTCATCTTTCCAAAATACTTTCCCCTTTTTTTTAACATATCGGAGTAATTCTAAACGATTTTGATGTCTATTGATTCTCGTCACAACCAATTCTTGATTTCCACTTTTGGTTTGATGGCTTTCCAACCACTTCATACGAGGATAATACATTTCTTCAGACGCGCTTAAATCTAACCACTTAGTTCGTTTAGTATTTATATTTACTACACCGATATTTAATACTGGATTTGCCTCACCTACCTTTGGATAATGATGCCAACGGACTACCGGGTATTTATATAATTCATTCATCATTGGGAATTGCTTTACATAAGTTTGATCTTCCCGCACAAATGCGATGTACTTACTATCCGGTGACCAACGGTAGGCATCAAATGAACCAAATTCTTCCTCGTAAACCCATCCAAAATGACCATTTAAGATACTAAAAGATCCGTCCTTTGTTAAACGAACTTTCTTGTTAGCATCGATATTAAATACATACAAATTATTATCACTATTAACATATGCTATTGATTTTCCATCCGGAGAGAATTTTACATTTCGTAAGCGATTCCCTTTGGCAACTTGCTTAATTCTGCCACTATTCATATCATATAAATAATATATTGCAGACCTTGAATGTCGCCAAATGCGTTGTTGTTCGGTTACTAATAATATTTTATTACTTTTTGCATTTATCGTGTAATCAACGATCTTCAAATTTTCACTGCCGTAGGCAAATTTATCTCCTGCTAGAAATAATGAAGTATCACCGGTTACTAAATTATAATTATACAGCGATCTTACTTTAGTTGTTGTATCCATCTTAAAAAATAAATATTCGTCAGTATCCGGTAACCATTTCCACTGACCAATAGACGCAAATTCAAATGGTGATTTTTTGAATACATCTTCCAATGTCAAATCTTTCCATTGCGCAGTAAGCATAGAAATCATGGATAGCAGTAATAAAATTCGTATCTTTTTCATAAACATAATCCTCATTTAGATTTATTAAAATTACCAAAGGTCATGATTTATTCTCATATTTTTCCTTCTACCATATTTCATTTTCCATCATCCATAAAACATCTCTTTAGTCCTTTGCTTAACAAAAAGCAATTGTCTAAATTCGCTCCCTGTATTTAAGTAAAATTTAAAGGTAAACAATGGCTGTAATGACAACAATGCGGACAAAAATGCACATCGTTTTGTGGGGTGTATTAATTTTATTTTTACTAAGTATGACCGTTGGCGGACTTGTCGGCGGTGCTGATATTTTAGATCAGTTACTCGGTAAAACAAATCCTGCTGAGGCAATCGGCGTAATAAACGGCGAAAAGATTCCACCTAACTTTTTTAATCAATTGGTAAATCAACAATTAGAGCAATATCGTGTAGGCGGACAGACCGTTAGCGACCAAATGCTTGAGAGCATACGTAATCAAGTATGGGATAACATAATTCAAGAGAATTTGATTGCCGCTGCTATCGAGGATATGGGTATCATTGCAACTGACGAAGAAGTTCTATTCCATTTGCAGAATAATCCTCCGCAATTCTTACGTACCATGCCTGCTTTCCTTACCAATGGACAGTTTGATATGCAAAAATATCTTGATGCAGTTAATAATCCGGAAGGAAATGAATGGGCACCGATTGAACAAATAATGAAAAGTAATGTAATTCCTAACTACAAATTGCAGAAAATATTATACTCCTCGATTTCAGTTTCGGATTCTGAAGTTCGTGATGAATTCATCCGGAGGAATGTTGATTTTACAATAGATGCCATTCATATTGTCGAGAGTAATGTTGCTGAAGCAGATATTGAAGTAACTGAAAGTGAGATCAAACGCGCATATAATGATCGCGAAGATGAATTTGATCAACCCGAATCAAGGAAAATGCGTTTTGTATATTGGAAAAAGGAGGCAACCAACAGTGATACTGTTTCAATATACAACGATGCACTTTACATAATCGAACAAATCAATTCTGGTGAAGATTTTACTGATTTAGCAAATTTGTATTCGGAAGATCCGGGGAATAATACTGCACAAGGTTCACCAAAGGGTGGTGACTTAGGCTGGTTTGAGCGCGGACAAATGGTAAAACCTTTTTCGGACGCAGCATTTAGCGCCAGAAAGGGTGCAATAGTAGGTCCTGTTTTATCACAATTTGGTTATCATGTCATTAAAATAATTGATAAAAAAACTGTCAATGGTAAGGATCAAGTTCATGGTGCTCATATTTTGTTAAAAATTACTTTTGGTTCTGAAAGCCGCGATGCCTTACGACGCGATGCAACCTTATTCAGCTACGATGCACAGGATTACGGATTTGATGCTGCTTTAGATACACATACCGTAGTTGGGTCAGAAGTGTCTGTTACTGAAGGTGGTATAATCATAGATCCAATCGGGCAACTGCGCAACGCTTCACGTTTTGCATTCAACAGTGAAATAGGCACTGTGTCCTCTCCAATGGAAAACGATGATTATTATGCTGTTTTTGTTTTTGAATCCATAACACCTGCCGGTCCACCACCATTGGAAAATGTGGAAGATCAGCTTAAACAAGATATCAAAAAAGATAAAATAGCAAATGCTACTAAAACTGTCGCATCTGACCTAAGAGATCAAATCAATAAAGGAACAACTTTTGATGATATTGTCGCCAAAGGTAAAGGATATGAAATTGTAACTGACGAAACAAAATCACTTAGTCGCGGATTTTCATCTATCGGACGCAGCAATTTTGTAACCGGAGCATTGTTAAATGCAAAAAAAGGTGATGTGTTGGGTCCATTGAAAACTGCTCGCGGTTATGCCATATTATTTGTTAAAGATGTAACGGACATTGATCCTGATGAATATAAAATACGGGAAGATATTTTAAAAAATAATCTGCTTACTAATAAACAAAATCAAGTATTTGAAAATTGGCTTAAGCAACTGAAGGATGAAGCAGATATTGAGGATTTTCGGAAGTATCATTTCTAATATTTATAATTTATAAATAAAAAGGGCTCGATTTGGAGCCCTTTTTTGTAGAGACGTAATATTTTACGTCGCATAAATATATGTAGTTTTAAATTACACTACACCTTGGTCTAACATTGCATCTGCAACT
>JAUWFQ010000022.1 GCA_030606865.1 bacterium | reverse complement strand
GGAATTTATTGTCATTTGCTTTGCTGTCATTAGGTGGTCATTAATTGTAAATACCTGAAATGTGATTCGTGAACTGCTCACTGCAACTGCAACTTTTCCCCTGATCCCTAATTTCCCAATACACCAATTGCCTAATTTCTTGTAACTTCCGGAGTTTTTAATTTTAAAATTTGGATTAATGAATGAATAAAAGTACACATACTTGTGGAGAACTAAATACTAGGCAGGTTAGCAAAACAGTTTGCTTGAATGGTTGGGTGAACACTATTCGGCTGCATGGGCAGGTTATATTTGTTGATATTCGTGACCGTTACGGAAAAACACAGCTTGTTTTTAATGCTGAAAAAAGTAAAAAAGCTTTTGATACCGCAAAAAAATTATCTATTGAAGATGTTATCTCCGCTATCGGCGATGTCCAAGCACGCGGTAAAAATGCTATAAATCCCGATATGAAGACCGGTGAAATAGAAGTAATTGTTAATTCGATAGAAATATTAAATGAAACTGCTCCGCTTCCTTTTGTAATTACCGATAGAGAGAGTGCATCGGAAGATTTTAGATTAAAATATCGATATCTCGAATTACGTACTGATGAATTACAACGGAATTTGATGCTACGTCATAATGCGTACCAATCAGCGCGGAAATATCTATCAAATAATAATTTTATGGAAATTGAAACACCGGTACTAATGAAATCCACTCCGGAAGGAGCACGCGATTATCTTGTACCAAGCCGTTTGCACAACGGTAAATTTTACGCTTTACCGCAATCACCACAGACGTATAAACAGTTATTGATGATATCGGGTTTTGACCGTTATTTCCAAATAGTGAAATGTTTTCGCGACGAAGATTTACGATCAGATCGTCAACCGGAATTTACACAAATAGATATTGAGATGTCCTTTGTCGATGAAGATGATATAATGAAAATGGCAACCGGACTAACACGACAAATCTTTAAAGAAGTAATTGACATAGATTTACCTGAAACATTTCCGATAATGAAATATTTTAATGCAATGGAAAAATATGGTACCGATAAACCGGATTTACGTTTTGAAATGCCTCTCAAAGATTTTAAAGGATATAGTAATGTGTCCGATTTTAACGTCTTTAAAAGCAGTGAATCTGTAAAATGCTTAATTATTGAAAACGTTGCTGATAAATATTTCCGTAAAGTAATTGATGGACTTACCGATTTTGCAAAACATCATGGAGCCAAGGGTTTAGCATGGATGAAGGTTGGCGAAGGTGAATTAACTGGTGGAATAGCCAAGTTCTTTGGTGACGATTTGCAAAAGAAAATTATATCAGATTTAAAATTAAAAAATAATGATATAATTTTCTTAATTGGTGATGACCGGGAAGTTGTTTGGCAGTCACTTGGAGCATTGCGAGTGGAAATTGCAAAGCGTGAAAATTTAATTGATAAAAATACCTACAAACCATTGTGGATTGTTGATATGCCAATGTTTGAATGGGATGAGGAAGAACGGCGTTTTTCAGCAGTGCATCATCCGTTTACATCGCCCAAATTGGAAGATCTACCGAAGTTAAAAACTGATCCGAAATCAGTATTATCACGTGGTTATGATATTGTAATGAACGGCTATGAATTGGGCGGTGGTTCTATTAGAATCCATCAGCAAGATGTACAAAAACAAGTATTTGACTTATTAGGTATTTTAAAGGAAGAAGCGCAGCAAAAATTCGGATTTTTACTGGAAGCACTTAAATATGGTGCACCACCACATGGTGGAATCGCTTTAGGTTTAGATAGATTAATAATGGTCTTAGCCGGAACCGATAATATTCGTGATGTCATTGCTTTTCCAAAAACAACATCTGCTACGTCATTAATGGATGAGTCGCCTAGCGAAGTATCAAAAAGACAATTGGATGAGTTGGGATTGGAATTAAAAAATAGAAAATAATAATTTTTGTGTAAGTGATAAATAAATATATTGGTAATAAGAAACTCATTCAAATAGGAATATTGGTTTTATCAAAATAGTCTTAAACATAGGAGAAATGAAATGGCTGAAGAATACGGTTATATTCAAGCATTCAAACATTCTAGACAATATCAAAACAAGTTTGAATATTTTTTCATTGGAGTTATTCTAGCATCATTATCTTTATCTATTCAAATAAAATTTCCTGAAAATATTCATTCTATTTATTGATTGATTTCAACTTGGTCATTATTACTTATAAGCTTTTTATCAGGCTTATTTCGGTTTGAACGTATTAATATGTATTTAAGAATTGAAGCAGACAAACTTTCTTTTTATCAAAACAAAAAAAATATTGAAAATGCAAACTTGCAAGGTCTAACTCTATATAAAACTTCAACTGAAATTTGGAGACCGAGTGATTTGACCAATGAAATCAGTAGACTTGATAATTTATTACAATCTTCTGAAAATTTTATTAGGATATTTAATAAACAATCATTAATAGCGTATCAAGTTCAAAAATGGTGTTTCATTTACGGAGTTTTTTCATACGCATTGTTTAGAGTTGCTAACTTATTCCGAATTTCAGTTTTATTTGAATTGTCATCGATTGGAGTTTTAATAATTGGTTCATTATTATTGGTATGCTTATATAAAAAAACATTACCATTTAGTAAAAAAAAGACAGTCAAAAGGTGATTTCACCCAACAAGAAAAATAGTTTTATTGAAATAGGAGGCAACAAATGACCGGATTAAAATGTCAATACTATGTATTTCTGATAATTCTGCTATTATTAAGTTGTCAAAAAAGCAAAAATCAATCAATTGAAACACATAACGCGACTCAGGTAGTTGAAACAAAAAATAATAAGCAAGTTTCTATAGTTTTAGATGTTGACAAATTAATAGGATTGAATATTGAGCAAATTAAAAATACAATTGGGAATCCGTCTTCAGAATTTAATCCTATATCTGAGCAAAAAAAGTTAATGCCTGATATTGTGTCAACTGCTGAATGGTATTTAGATGAAATTGGGCTTAGTATTGATTTTAGTAATAACGAAAAAATAAAGTATATCTTTGTAATGAACGATGGTGTTAAATATTCAGCAAATGATTTAATGAAAATGGCTAATCTAAAATCTAATTCAAATCGATATTCAGTTAAGCCTCAAAAGGTATTAAATGGCTCAGGTGTAACAGGAATACACGTTTACGGTAAATAAAAAGAAAAAAAATACGAACTTCAAACAGGTGATTTTATGCAAATAAGAAAAATAGTTTTATTGAAATAGGAGAAGAATTAGTAGTAAATAATCACTGATAAATGCTACTTCTAAATCTTATTTAGCCGTAGCGGATTCGAAATTATAGTATATCTTATTCTATAGTTTCAACAGATTCATTAATTGCGCGCAGAACATCTCTCCGACTAATTTGCCCAATCAATTTTTTATTCTCCACCACAGGTAGTCGGCGTACGCCGTGTTTAATAAATAGCTCAGCAGCTTCCGTTAGACTAGCGTTTGCATCAATTGTTGTAATTTCTTTTGACATACAATTCTTAACAAGTGTTCCCATGTCATGATGATATGATGATTCGAGATTTGGTTTGAGACAATCATATTCTGAAATGATACCAACAATCCAACCGGTTTCATCGACAACCGGGGCACCGGAAATTTTATGTTTCAATAGAGTGCGCATTGCAGCCAATACGTTTGTTTCAGGTGTGAATGTAATAAGATCACTTGCCATGTAATTTTTAACTGACATAGGTTTTTTCATAATAATTCCTTAAAAAATCTTAAATAGATATTGTACAACTATTTTTTCTTGAATAGAACTGAACCCAATGTTTGCTCAGTCCCCTTAAAAGTTCTACTAAAATTCTCTCGTAATTTATAAGCAGATAGCAAACATGCAAATATAATTAACACAACTGCAAAATTTGAATAACCAAGTAGATAAACTGCAACAGGGAACAGAATTAATATAAACAATTCACCTATAACTAAATAATTAGTAATTAATGCTCCGAGTACAATTGTAATATATAATACTAATGCAATGAAACCATTTAAACCCAACATCATACCCAAAATTGATGCAATTCCCTTTCCACCTTTAAATTTCATAAAGACCGGATAAATATGTCCGACCATTGCCATCACACCCGCCAGTACCACTAAATCGATGTTACCGTTAGTAATATATTTTACAATCCACATGGCAACCGCTGCCTTTAAGGCATCGATTAGAAATGTTGTGGCTCCGAATTTCCATCCCATAACGATTACGGCATTGGAAGCCCCGGCATTGGACGTGCCTTTTTCTCTGATATCAATACCTTTGAATACCTTCCCCAAGATATAAGAGGCATTAATATTTCCCAAAAGATAACCGATTATTATTGCTAAAAGTATATTCATATTCTCCTCAGTTTGTCAAAATTACTATTCGAAAAGTAATAATTCCATTTTTAATAATTGTTTTGTAAAGTTAAAAAATCAATATCCCTGTCTGCTAAATATGGTTAATTGTAGGCACAACTTACGAATCAAAATGTAATAAAAAACAATGCGTGTTTAGACAATTTTAATTGTATCGTAGAAAATCTCATTGTATTTTAAATTGTTGGTATAAAATTAACTAATAAATTATAGAATGAAAAAGACTATTGAATTAAAAGGTATTGACTTACAAAGTCTGCTTGGAGCAGGCGATGCCCATCTAAGGTTACTAGAAAATACCTTTCCAGGACAAATTATTGTAAGAGGGAATTACATTCATTTAGACGGTGTTGAAAAAGATATTAATATCGTACACGATGTAATTCACGAGATGATACAAACCTTAAATCGCAAAGGCAGTTTAACGAAAAAGGACGTCCGTCAGCTGATAAATATATCAAATGTTGAAAATGGTAATATTAAAGAAAAAACTGAAAATGTAATTCATTATGGTAGAAAGGGTGCAATTCAATCGCGTACGGTAGGTCAAACTGAATATATAAAAAATGTTCGTGAAAACGATATAGTTTTCAGCATCGGTCCGGCGGGAACAGGTAAAACTTACATAGCTGTTGCATTTGCCGTAGCAGCATTAGAAAGCCATCAAGTTGACCGTATTGTACTGAGTCGCCCTGCGGTGGAAGCCGGTGAAAATCTTGGTTTTTTACCAGGCGATTTACAAGATAAAATTGATCCATATTTAACACCCCTTTATGATGCTTTAGGTGATATGTTACTGCAAACCAAACTGAAACCGTTGCTTGCTAAAAAAATTATTGAAGTTATTCCTTTAGCGTATATGCGCGGACGTACACTAAATAACGCATTCTTAATTTTAGACGAGGCTCAAAACGCCACAGCGATGCAAATGAAAATGTTTCTTACTCGATTAGGAGTTAATTCAAAGGCAATCATTACCGGTGACATTACGCAGATCGATCTTCCGAGAAATGTGAATTCCGGTCTCGTTCAAGTTGCTAAAATTCTGCAAAAAATAGATGGAATCGGATTTGCTACGCTAACTGAAACGGATGTTGTAAGACATCAATTGGTAAGAGAAATAATTAGAGCATACGAAAAAGAATAAATAATATTTCATAATAATTTTCATGTTTCAAATCTGAATTATTGGTAAATTTCAACATCTAAATACGAACCCGATTTAAACATATTCAAGGGTTCATTTATGAAAATAATTATGTTTAAATATTTAAGTTACTTGAATTTGCAAATCAACGAATTTCAGTTCGTGTCTGCCACGTATTCCCGCAAAATAATTAAGTCTAAATATCATAAGGAAAATACATGTCTAATTTAAGAGAAGTAGTTGTTGTATCCGCTAAACGTACTCCGGTTGGTTCTTTCCAAGGGGTTTTATCAACAGTACCTGCACCTAAGTTAGGTAGTATTGTTATCAAAAGTGTTTTGGATGAAACTAAAATTGATTTAAAAGAAATTGATGAAGTAATAATGGGTTGTGTACTTCCTGCCGGGCATGGTCAGGCTCCGGCTAGGCAAGCGGCTTTGGGTGCCGGATTACCTAATTCAGTTGAATGTATGACAATTAACAAAGTGTGTGGTTCCGGTATGAAATCCGCAATGTTAGCCACTCAAGCAATTCAAGTCGGCGATGCCGATGTGATTATCGCAGGGGGCATGGAAAATATGAGCTTAGCGCCTTATTTACTGCCAAAGGCGCGTGCCGGTTATAGAATGGGTAATGGACAATTAGTCGATTCGATGGTGAATGATGGTCTGTGGGATGTTTATAATAATATTCATATGGGAAGTTGTGCTGAGATGTGCGCCGAGGATCGAAAGTACTCTCGTGAGGTGCAAGATGAAGTTGCAATCGAATCTTATAAACGTGCACAAGCTGCTCAGAAAAATGGTTCATTTGATGCTGAGATTATTCCGGTTGAAGTACCACAACGCAAAGGCGACCCGATTATTGTTAATCAGGATGAAGAACCGAGCAGGACTAATTTTGATAAAATACCTAAGTTACGTCCGGCTTTCAAAAAAGATGGAACGGTTACCGCTGCGAACGCGTCCAAAATTAATGACGGGGCTGCGGCGATGTTGGTGATGTCAAAAGAGAAAGCGGAAAAATTAAATTTAAAACCAATGGTGAAAATAGTTGCACAAGCATCAGCTGCACAAGCACCGGAATGGTTTACCACTGCTCCAAGTATAGCTATTTCCAAAGTACTTGCTAAAGCCAATTTGAAAGTTGAAGACATTGATTTATGGGAAATTAATGAAGCTTTTGCCCCCGTATTAATGGCAGCAATTGATGATTTTAAAATTGATATGAAAATAGTAAATATAAACGGTGGCGCAATTGCGATTGGACATCCAATCGGGGCTTCCGGAGCGAGGATTTTTACAACTTTATTACATGCCATGGTAAAGCAAAATGCTAAAATAGGACTAGCAACATTATGCATCGGAGGCGGCGAAGCCTCTGCAGTAATTTTAGAGAGGATTTAATGGATTTTAAATTAACTGAAGAACAAGAACTTATTAAGAAAACTGCTCGGGAATTTGCTATAGAGCATCTTGAACCGGGCGTGATTGAACGTGATGATTTAGCTGTACCTCCTCATGAACAAATAAAAATGATGGGTGAATTAGGATTTTTGGGAATGATGGTTCCTGAAGAGTGGAACGGTGCCGGAATGGATGCGGTTAGTTACGTTATCGCAATGGAGGAAATTTCACGGATCGATGCATCTGCCGGGGTTATAATGTCTGTCAATAATTCCTTAGTATGTCAGATATTTTTAGATTGGGCAAATGACGCACAACGGAAAAAGTATCTTACAAAACTAGCCACAGGGGAATATATTGGGGCATTCAGTTTAAGTGAACCGCAATCGGGTTCGGACGCAAGTAATATGCACACATTTGCCGAAAAAGACGGAGACAATTATATCCTGAATGGCACAAAAAATTGGATGACAAATGGCTTAACAAGTGATGTGCTAATGGTAATGATTCCTACTACCAAAGGAATTGGCTATAAAGGGATATCGTGTTTTATAATCGAAGATGGGATGAAAGGTTTTTCAAGAGGAAGAAAGGAAAATAAGTTGGGAATACGAGGTTCGGAAACCTGTGAAATATACTTTGATAATTGCAGGGTACCGGCTGAAAATATGGTAAATGAACCTGGTCAAGGATTTCGTATTGCAATGAAAACTCTGAACGGTGGCCGGATTGGCATTGCATCACAAGCTTTAGGAATTGCGCAAGCTGCTTTGGATAAGAGCGTTGCTTATGCAAAAGAACGCAAACAGTTTGGTAAAACAATATCATCGTTTGGTGCCATACAATCTAAAATAGCAATTATGGCTACGAATATAGAAGCGTCGCGACTTTTAACATTACGTGCAGCAATATTAAAAGATGAACATAAACCGTACGCTAAAGAAGCGGCGATGGCTAAACAATTTGCATCGCAAACTGCGGTAGATGCTTCTCGTGAATGTGTACAAATTCATGGCGGTTATGGCTATATGCAAGAATATGGCGTAGAAAGATTAATGCGCGATGCAAAAATAACACAAATTTATGAAGGAACTTCTGAAATTCAAGAAGTTGTTATAGCAAGATTAATTTTGGAGGGATAGAATGGTAGCAAAAGAAAAAAAGTTACAGAATATTAATTGGGATGAACTTACCTTTAGTCTTACACCGGCAAGATCAATGTACGAAGCACATTGTGAATTAGATGGTGAATGGGAGGAAGGTAAACTTGTTCCATATGGTAATATAAGTTTATCTCCGGCTGCCGGTGTTTTAAATTATGGTCAAGGTATATTTGAAGGTATGAAAGCCTATCGGTCTGCGAAAGGTAGAGTTGTTTTATTCCGTCCTGAAAAAAACGCATTAAGAGCAGCTACTTCTGCAGAACGCGTTTGTATTCCACCTGTTCCAAAAGAAATGTTTATGGATGCTGTTGAACAAGTAGTCCGTGATAATATTGATTATGTACCACCACAGGGAAAAGGAAGTTTATATCTACGTCCTGTTATTTGGGGAACCGGTCCTATTTTAGGAGTAAGTCCTTCGCCTTCTTATACATTTTTAATATATGTTTCTCCGGTGGGACCATATTTTAAATCAGGAGTAAAATGTTTAAATCTGCGAATTACCAATCAATTTCATAGGGCAGCGCCAAAAGGAACAGGCGGTCATAAAGTTATTGGTAATTATGCTGCATCTTTATTCCCACAGAAAATGGTAAAGAAAGCAGGATTTGATGATGCAATATATCTTAATGCAGCAAATGAAAAATATATTGAAGAAGTCGGTTCGGCAAATTTATTCGCCATAAAAGACAATGTATTGATGACACCTTCTATAGATGGTTCTATTCTGCCCGGCATTACACGTGATTCAGCTTTAGTCATCGCACGGGAATTATTATATATGGAGGTACGAGAACGCAGTATTTCAATTAAAGATTTTCTTAAAGCAGACGAGGTTTTTTGCAGTGGAACAGCGGTGGTAGTTACTCCTGTAGGAAAAATAACAACAAATAATACATCAACTACAATTAATCATAATAAAATGGGACCAATCACAAAGAAGATACGAAAGATATTGTTGGGTATCCAGAGAGAGGAAATTAAAGATCCATTTGGATGGATCCATCCAATTAATTAGTATTAATGAATAGCGGAAAACATCCTAGACATTATGGCAGGGAAGCAGTATTTCAAGCATTGTATTCCGTGCATATCTCACATGAGAATGAAGCAAAAATATTAGATGATATTCAAAGTAGGTACGATTTTGATGATGATATTAAACAGTATGTCACCAATCTTTTTTTAAAAACAATTGAAAATAAAAAATTCATTGTGGAAACAATATCCAAATATCTTGAAAATTGGGAATGGTCTAGAGTAGCATTATTGGACCAATTAATATTGCAATTAGCAACTGCTGAATTGTTTTACATTGATGATGTTCCTCCAAAAGTAACAATAGCAGAAGCTATTGAAATTGCACAGCAATACAGTACAAGTGATAGTTCAGCTTTTGTGAATGGTATATTAGATACGATTTATAAGGAACAAAAACAGATTGATGATAGTTGATCCTCCTACGCTGACTGACTACGCTAAAGCTACGTCAGTTAAAAAGCTATTTATCAATCATAGTCCCGCTCTTGGCGGGACGTAGATTGACAGAGGCAGGTGGTTGATGGAAAATGGTGGCAGTAGCAGTTCACGATTCACGTTTTAAATATTCAATTATCAATCAAAATATCTTTGCGTCCTCAGCGACCTCTGCGATTAAATTTTAATTCGTTTATTTCGTTTTATTCGTTGTGAATCATTAAATTTTAAACCTTAAATATTAAATTTATTATGAGTTTGTTAACTAAAGCATTTGGAACAAAATCAGACCGTGAAATAAAAACACTTTGGCATATTGTTAAAGAGATAAAACAGATTGCAGAGTCTCTAAAAAGCAAGTCGGATGAAGATCTTATTCAACGCACAAATGAAATGCGGTCCGAAGTAATTACTGCACGCGAAAAGGTCGAACAAGAATTATCCGGTAAAAGAATTGATAAAAAGGAAGCAAAGAAGCAAATCCTGAACGCAGAACAAAAAAAGTTAGACGAATTATTACCTGAAGCTTTTGCTATTGTTAAGGAAACTTGCTGTCGTTTGATTGGTCAATCTTGGCGAGTTGTAGGACAAGAAACTGAGTGGGAAATGGACCCGTACGATGTGCAATTAATTGGCGCAATAATTCTATATCGCGGCAAAGTAGCAGAAATGAAAACAGGAGAGGGCAAAACGCTTGTAGCCACAATGCCAATGTATTTGAACGCTCTAACCGGTAGAGGTGCGCATCTAATTACCGTAAACGATTATTTGGCGCAACGTGATTCTGAATGGATGGGAGAAATCTATAAACGATTGGGATTATCAGTAGGTCATATATTGAACACGATGGATAATACTCAACGTCGTGCAGCATATAATTGTGACATCACATACGGTACAAATAATGAATTTGGTTTTGACTATTTACGTGATAATATGTCTTTGGCACCTGAGGACCAGGTACAACGCGGACATGCGTTTGCAATTGTTGATGAGGTTGACAGTGTTTTAATTGACGAAGCGCGAACCCCATTAATTATATCAGGTTCAGTTGATGCGCCTGTTGATAGTTCATATAAGGAACTTAAACCGGCTGTACAAATGCTTTATCGTAAGCAACATACGCTTGTTTCTGAATTGGTTCGCGAAGCCGAAAATTTGTTAAAGGATGGTAAAGATGATGAGGCCGGTTTAAAAATTCTACAGGCGAACCGTGGTATGCCAAAACATCCCCGCTTGATGAAATTATTCCAAGAACCCGGAATGATAAAACTGATGCGGAGCATCGAATCTAATTTTTTACGGGATAAAAAACTTCATGAAGTTGATGATGATTTATACTTTAGTGTAGACGAAAAATCTCATGTGTTAGATATCACCGATAAAGGACGTATAACGCTTTCACCGGATAATCCTGAAACATTTATAATCCCGGATTTGGGTGAGTTATTAAATGATATAGATAATAAAACGGGGTTATCATCAATCGAACGAGCTCGAGAGGTAGAAAAGGTGCATCAACTCCATGCTGAACGAAGTGGTAAAATACATAATTTTAATCAGTTGCTACGCGCTTATTCAATGTATGAAAAGGATGTTGAATATGTTGTGCAAAATGGGAAAGTATTGATTGTTGATGAATTTACCGGACGTATTTTACCTGGTCGACGCTACAGCGAGGGATTACATCAGGCTTTAGAGGCCAAGGAAAATGTTACTATTGAACGTGAAACTCAGACTTTAGCCACAATCACAATTCAGAATTATTTCCGCTTATATGATAGATTATCAGGAATGACAGGAACTGCTGAAACTGAGGCGGAGGAGTTAGGCTCAATTTAT
This sequence comes from bacterium, assembly GCA_030606865.1. Classification (GTDB taxonomy): domain Bacteria; phylum Fidelibacterota; class Marinisomatia; order Marinisomatales; family JAHJCW01; genus JAHJCW01. The sequence continues at coordinate 9,464 of JAUWFQ010000022.1, read as the reverse complement.
AATCTTGATGTAACAGTAATTCCAACCAATGTTGATGTAATCCGTATTGACCATCAGGACTTAATATATAAAACCAAACGTGAGAAGTATAATGCTGTAATTGATGAGATTGCGGATTGTCATAAAAAAGGTCAGCCTACTTTGGTAGGTACAATTACCGTTGACGTCTCAGAATTGTTATCTCGAATGTTGAAAAGACATGGTATTCCACATAATGTTCTTAATGCTAAACAGCATAAAAGTGAAGCAGAAATTGTACAACGAGCCGGTCAACCAAGCGCAGTTACCATTGCGACTAATATGGCAGGACGTGGTACCGATATTAAACTTGGAAACGGAGTGGTTGATTTAGGTGGATTGCATATAATTGGAACTGAACGCCACGAATCGCGGCGAATTGATTTACAGCTACGAGGTCGATCTGGTCGACAAGGTGATCCCGGATCTTCACGATTTTATTTATCACTCGAAGATGATTTAATGCGCTTATTTGGAAGCGATAGAGTCGCTGCAATTATGGATCGTATGGGAGTCGCCGAAGGTGAAGTTATAACGGCAGGTATGGTAACTCGAGCAATTAGTAATTCACAAAAGAAAGTTGAAACCCGAAATTATGGTATTCGGAAACATTTATTGGAATATGATGATGTCATGAATCAGCAGCGACAAGTTGTTTACGACATGCGTAACCAATCTTTGCACGGTGAGAACATGAAGGAGACGGTTATGGAATTCATTGAGGATTTCATTGACGATGATTTAAATGATTATATTGATAATAATGTTATAAAGTGGGACTGGAATACTCTTCGTCAAAATTTTGCTTCGTATTTGATGGTTGATGTGAATATGAAAGCTGTTATTGATGAAAGTGGAAATACAGATATAACAGTTGATGATGTTCGTGATTATATTTTGGAACAAGCACAATCAATGTATGCTGCGCGGGAGTCGTTATTACCGTCGGATGTAATGCGAAAATTTGAGCGGTATGTTATTCTGCGAACAATTGACGAAAAATGGAAAGATCATTTATATGCAATGGACCAAGTTCGTGAAGGAATAAATTTGCGTGCTTATGGACAGAAAGATCCATTGTTAGAATACAAATCGGAAGGATTCAAACTGTTTCAATCAATGATGAAAGATTTAACAAGTTCATCTATTCAAAGATTATTCCGTACTCAAATTCAAGGAGTTGAGCAAGCCCCGGGCATAGTACAGCAAAGAGCTAGGAATGTGCAAATTCAACATCAAGATACAACCGGAATGGGTTTTGCGGGACAACCGGAAAGAAGTGAACAACCTAATCGTCCACAGCAGGCAGCAAGAACACCTGTTATATCTGATAAAAAAATAGGACGGAATGTTAAAATTAAAATGGTAGGTCCTGACGGAAAAGAGATTGAAGTAAAATATAAAAAACTACAACAGTATTTAAATCAGGGATATTCGCAAATCTCTTGAAATGTTGAATGTTGAATTTTAAGTTTTGAATTATAAAACGTAAGACGTGAAGCGTAAAATAGCACACAGATTACACGGATAATACAGATTTTTACTGAAAAGCTATTCTTAATTTTTAAAACTAAAGAATATTTTGAGATTTTTTCGATTAGTTTTATATTGAAAAAAAGGGCGAATAATTTTCGCCCTTTTTTTTAAGGTGTTATTAAGATTATTTCATTAAGATCATTTTACGTTTTTCAGAGTAAACTTTATCACTATTATTTGAAGTTGCACTAATATGATACAAGTAAACACCTGACGTTACTTTATTACCGTTTTGGTCTGTTCCATCCCACAGTAGTTGATGATAACCAGCAGATAATTGTTCGTCTAATAAAGTTTTGACTTTACGACCGGTTATAGAATATACTGATATAATTGCCCTTCCTGATTCCGGTAGACCAAATCTGATTGAAGTAGTTGGATTGAATGGGTTTGGATAATTGGGATATAGTATAAATTCATTTGGTATTTGGGCCTGAAGTTCCATTGTATTTCCATTAGTCGAATATTTTGCCAGAGAGCTACCTACTGTTACCGAATGAATATCAATAGCAGTGTTACTTCCTGAATCAGTCACTTGACACTTTAAGGAAAAGTTAAAACCAAAGCCGGCAGAAATAGAGGTTTTGTTATCCCAATAACTATTATGGAACCATACACCTACCGGTGGTGCCAATGGCACTATTATGTCATCAGCTTCTATATTATCAGCTACCATTGGTACAAGAATGCCGTCATTGCGGTACCACCATTTATAATTAGTATAACTTCCGGTTCCTCCACTTGGATTGGCTACAAATGTACCAGATTGGCCTGTATTTAAATAAGTTGGACCAGAAATATTAACTGAAAGTGGAGATATGGTACCAAGAACTGTATAGTTGAAAGAAACATTTGATGGAGAAGTTGGCTTCCAGCCAACGTATTGTCCACCGATTGTCCATACCTCATATACAAAAGTTCTCAAAGTGGCACTTGAATTATTATTTGATACAACATCACACCAATTCATACCATAATTTGGATTAGCAGCGGAGAAACCATTAGTACCAACGCCCCTGCCCCAGACATTGGTATTTTGATAAGTTTGACCAAAACTTACTGATTTTCTCACATCGTATCTCTTAACTAAATAAACGCCATCCGCCAAACCGGGAACGCCATACATTGTAGCAGTATATGTGCTGGTACTGCTATGGGTTGAACCGCCTGATGTTGATTTATGATGTAAAACATAAGGTGACCGCAAATAATCCAATGCCTTTCTGGCATTTACACGACCAGTGCCATACTCAGTGTCAAAACCAGGGTCACCTCTATCATCCACACCAAGCCGTATGATCTGTTCGATGTCATCATTGGCGAGGTTGGGATTGATAGAAAGAAGCAACGCTGCAATACCAGTGGCTACAGGGGCGGCAAAGGAAGTTCCAGCCATGTACCCGTAGCTGCTACCCGGCGTTGTGGTGTAAATATCATCCTTTTCATCAGAAGAGCCCGCACCACCTGGCGCAACGACATCAATCCAATTGCCCGTGCTGGAATAGTCCGCTTTAACATCCTCATTGGTAGTTGCGCCTACCGTAATAATTCCCTGGCCAAAGGCAGCGGGATATTGGATAACCTCATCACCCTGATTTCCCATTGAAGCCACAGCAGCTCTATTGAGCTTATAAACATCAGCAAAAGCCAACCGAACGGCGGTAGAATATCGGCCAACGGGAGTGAGTTTCCAACTATTGTTAATGACATCAGCTCCACGATTAGCAGCGCTTCGCACAGCAGCCGCAAAGTCTGCATCACTGGCCGCACCATAATCCTCATTGATGATCCCAACATTCCACGCCACACCTGCTATGCCAGTAGTATTATTCCCCTGTGCACCGGCAACTCCAGCAACTCCGGTGCCATGACTGCTGTTGTCCCCCGTATCACCTGTAACTCTTCCTGTAAAATCCGGATGGTTCGTTTGCATTCCGCCATCCACAATCCCGATCTTAATCGTGCTAGAACCGGTTGTGATATCCCATGCCTGCGTGGCTTTGATATCGGCACCGGTAGTTCCGTTGCCCTGGATGGACCGTCATTTTTCAAGGTCCATTGCCGGTTGAAATATTGGTCATTCGGAATTAAATCAGGCTCGCCACGTCCGTGAAGTTCTGCAAAAATCACCTCTGGCCGTTTTTTTAAGGCATTGAGAAAACCTTCTCGTGCCTGTGGTTGAGGAAGATGAAGGACATACACGTGGGTCCAATCCGTCAATTGAACCTCCTCACCCGTGCGGCTTACTGCATATTTTTGTTCAGGAAGAAAGTCTGGCATCAACCGTGAAATCGCCCCGACGTTGGCATTCAAAAGTATATGTCGCAGTGCTTCTTCCTGTATTTGAAACTCGTCTGGTCTCCCCTCAGTCCTGTTTGCCGGTGGAATCACAGCATCGCTTTTAAACATGACGATGACCTCCCGGTCCGGATCAATCGAAGGGGTTAAGCTCTGACCCTGGGCAAAGGTATACAGGGCGCAGAGAATCAATACTCTCCAAACTGCTATTTTATAATTCGTTCTCATCTTAAATTCTCCTTTTTTTGTTTGAAATAGTGAGTAATTTTTATTACATTGTTAAAAATTTAGGCCCTCATTGGACAGACTTTACCACTGCTTATAATTGATCTTGCCGGATCTCTTAAATTATAGCGGATGGAATATCTTTCTCGAGGGCCATTTTTATTCCGCTCTCATAGCACCACCCTCCTTTCTGTTTTGGTTAAGATGATGAATTGTGTCTATAAAATGGGTCAACTGTCGCAATTCGCTTCCATCCACATTGACCAGCCAGAGTTGACCGTTACCTGGACGCTCAGTGAGAAAATCCCAGTAGAGAAAGACAAACTTCCTTCCATCGGGACTCCAGTCAAACCGCCAGGCATAGTCTGGCGACACTTCCCGTAAATTCGAACCATCGCTGTTCATCACCCAAATGGCGGGTGGACCCACACGTGGCTTGGCGTACCATGCGATTCTGGTGCCATCCGGGGAGTACCGTGGGCACATGTCCGATCTCTCATTATTCAACGTTAAGTACGCTGGGTTTTGCCCCGATGTGTCCATAACGACGATTTCAGGCCCGCTATCACCGCCACTTACATACCTTTCATGAACAATATATTTGCCATCAGGCGACCAGTTTGGTATACGCCAGCCACCCTGTTCTAGACTGTCACTTTCCCCGCTTATGTTTTTCTTGTTCTCGCCATCCGATTCCATAATCCATATATCATACTTTGTGTCATCAATATCCGAATCATACACAATCCATTCACCATCCGGACTCCAGTCCGGGAAAAAGTTTTTACCCGCGTATGTCAATTGGAGAAGACTACTTGTATCTACAAGTGCCGGATCCAAGCTTGTGACTTTAATGGTAAAAATGTGCCCGCCAGCCTCCATAGCCAAGTGGATTCCGTCTGGACTCCAGGCGGGATTGCCAAACCCTCTAATCAGAGGTTGGGTAGTGCCGGTTTCCGCGTGCACTAACCAGATGCCGACGAAGTAAGCATCGTTTTGGCCATCCCCATCAGTATCAAGGCTATCGTAATGTTCTGCAGCGATCCAGGTTCCTTCAGGATGCCATGCTGGGGAGTTAAAGTAATGAGGGAGAATAGTCGGCTCGGGTCCGCCACCGTTATCTATAGGATTTTTAGTACAAGAAGAGAGAATTAAGACAATCACCAGAAGAATGGAAAACAGTTTAGATAATTTCATCAGAACCCCTTTTTATTTAGTTAATATGGCATTTTACCATAAAACGCCATCAAACTTAATACCACAATACTGGTGAAATATCAGTGCTAGGATAGTTAAAGCAATATTATTAATCAAAAAATACAATTACACCTCTATCCCTCAGAGTTGACAAATGTTCATTAATGGAGCTTTCATTCAAAGGATTTCGGCTTAAGTCCAATAAATCACCCTTACCTAATCCAGTATTATTAACCAATGGCGCAATATCTTCAATTTGATTGTCAGGGAGAATAAACCAGCTAATATTTAGCATATTCTCAAGAACAGAGATATCGGAAACATTATTATCAGATAAGTATAATCGCTCCATTTTGGTTAATTTTGCTAAAGAAGATATATCGGAAACATAATTTATTTTTAGAAATAAAGATCTTAATTCAGTTAATTCACTAATAGCAGTTATGTCAGATATTTCACATTTAGCTAACCATAAGTTTTTTAATTTTGTTAATTTTTTAATTGGTTCAATGTTTTTAATTGGTGAATTGCTTATCCACAGTTCCTCTAAAAGTAAGATATTTTCAATGGGTGAAATATCTATTATATCCTCGTTATACATAATGTTTAAATAATTCAAATTTGATAAATTAACTAAGGGGGTTATATCTGAAATTAAATTTCCATCAAGATTTAGATGTTTTAATTTGGTTAAATTTTTTAGCGGATTGATATCTGAAATTTTCCAGTTTTGGTCAAGATCTAACCATTCCAAATTAGTTAAATTAGCTAACGGTGTTATATTTTCAATATCTTCTAAAGACATACTTAAATATTTTAAATTTGTGCAATATTGGATTCCTTCTAAAGATTTAATGGAATTTGTTACTAGAGTATAGTTAAATAAGAAATCTAATGTTAACAAATCAGAATCTGTAATTGGATTTAATGGTTTCTTTAATCTATACCGAACTTGTGCTTCCAAGTTAATATCCTCAAATTGCGATTTTAATCTTGGCTTAACAGTTATTATAACTTTACTCTTATTACTTTTTTGTTCTTCTTCAGTTATAGTTAAATAGAATTTATAAATACCTTCTTTACTAAAAACCATAGGAAAAATCAAATCATTTTCACCACTACCTGATGGCATATAATGCATAGAATCAGGATTACTAGGATCTTGTTCCCATTCGAACCAGGTAATTCCATTAAATTCAGTGAATTCACTTTTTGAACCGTCTAGCATTGCATAGCTACCAACTAACGTAGTTTGGTCATCCCCGGCATGAGCATATAAATTTCCTATCATTGGCTCTACTGAATCTCTGCATCCAAGAATGGTGGAGAATATTAAAATAAAAACAACCGTAAGAAGTGACTTATTATTAATATTATATATAATTTTATGCATATATCTGTGTAATAATCGAAACAATATTAATAATTAAAAAGAATAAAATACAAGATATAATAATCTAATTATCTAATATTTATAATATTTCAGTTTCTCAATAGTAATTTGTCTTAAGCGCTATATAATAAAACTAACCAAAGGAAAAAATATGACTGTTGGAATTTATTCGCATCATTAGTTTAACTCGTTGGAAATAATTTTGTAACTTCGCAACTAAATTACCGGGATGGTCTGCCTACGCTAACTGACTACGCTAAAGCTTCGTTAGTTAAAAAGCTTCGGCAGATAGACTCCATTAGTTACAAGTGATTTAGTATTTTTAGTGTAAATTTTATAATTTGTGCCCTCACGCTGATGTGCGTTTCAGCATGCAGGCTTAGTTATAATCTTTTCGTTTCGTTCGTTTTCTTCGTTGTAAATTCTAAAGCTATACCGGGATGGCGGAATTGGTAGACGCGCTAGATTTAGGATCTAGTCTCCTTTGGAGGTGAGGGTTCGAGTCCCTTTCCCGGTACCAATCTACATCCCGCTAGTGCGGGATTACGATTGGCAAGCCAGTTTTTATAATTTTAGGCAGTTCGAGCTTGTCTATCGTAACAAAGTGTAGATAGATCCCTTTCCCGGTACTTCTGTTGAATATTTGAATATGTGAAACGTGAACACATTAACACACTAACACTTTTCGACTTATTTGGTTAAATCTTTTACCAATCCGCCGAACCGTTTATCAATATGAAATCCTTTATTATAAAATAAACCGGCTTGGAAATACCCTACCGTGATATACTTGTATCGTTTATTTTTTAAACGATTAAATAACTCATCTAATAAGATACTACTCAAATGCCGTTTTCGATATTTTGGATGAATAACTATTCTTTCAAGAAATGCACATTTTTCATCAGTTTTAATCCAATATACTCCACCGATTAATTGGTTGGTTGAATTAATTATAAATAAAAATTCATGTTGTTGGTTAAAAACTGCGGTTAAATTTGAGTTAAGTAATAATGTTTGAAATCTTGCAATTTCCTTTGGATGAGCAGGTTGACGAATTTGATGATTTTCACCAAAATTATCTGTAATAGCTGAAATCAATTCTAATTTTCCTTCCGAACCTGAATCCCAAACAAACTCTTTACCTATGCCTTCAGCATCGATATGTTCAAATAAAAGTCTGGTAATAAAATATTCATCATCGTGAGATATCTTGATTTTTTTATTGATTTCATTAATATATTCATCAAGCTTTTCAGCCAATATTGTTTTAACTCTTAATCCTTTTTGCAATATTAATAATTCATTCTTGATAGATTTTTTCGAATCTTTGAAAGCCGTCATAAGGAAAAATCGTATTCGCGTTTCTGGATAATCATCAATTAAACTTGCAAGATTATAATCATTGTACAGTTGTTGGATAGTTGAACCACGAGCCAAAATAATTGCATTTGGATTAAGATTTAACCATCGTTCGTATCTAAGAGAGGCAAAAATCACTTGTTTGGTTAGTAAACCGTTTTCATTAATATCGGAAATGAATTTCCGAATTCTATCTTTAGTTAAGTTGTATTTTTTTGCTTTATCGTTAAACGTTTTCTTGTCTAATTCTTCTATGAATATTTCTAGTTGTTCGACACCTTTCTTCACTGATATAGTTTGTAAAAAAGCACAAAATATTACTTCCCAATCTGCTACGTGTTTTAATCCTGTATAGCGTTTTTCAGAATCAATAATAAAATCTTCGTATAAAGAAATAATCATTGATGTTAGTGTTTCAACAGGTGCTTTATTGGAAATTGATATTAGTCTTGTACCAACGGCATAATCGTGCTCGGGGATAATTAAATTTTTTGAAGATGAATTGGCAATATAGTATTTAAAATTTGAGCGGCGGTAAAAACTAAAATAAGCCATTGTTCCATTCAAAATAAAATGTAACCACCTAAGTCGCCATAGATCATTATTTTCTTGCGAGTCAATTTGATAGCGATTTCTTTCAAGATATTGGAACAGTGTTTCACCTTGCACATATTCTTCAGTAAATATTTTGTATTCCGGCCAATAACCACCGAAATCTTCTACAAGTTTACGTCCGCGGCTTGATGATCCTGTAGTTATTAACCACTTTATTTCATTTCTAATAAATTCATCAGTTTGCTCTTCGTTTAGATTGATAACAAAATTATAGTTATTATGATCTCGAGTTTGGGTAGTTACACGGAATACACTTTTACCATGATTCCGTCCTAAAAACATTACCCACACACCTCTCAATTGTATATCATCGAGTTGTACAAGATAGCGCTTGGATAACAGAAAGATTGCTTCCTTTAATAATTGTGTCTTTGAAATTGCATCAAATAATGATTCTTTATATTGATCCTCGACATTCGGATCAAATACTATAGTTTCTTTCCAGGAATACTCTTCTCCTGATTCTTGATCGATTGCTATGTTGCGGTTGGGTCCTAACCATTTTCTGAAACCGGAAATTAAATTATCAATTGCTGTACTAGTTAAAGATATTAGCTTATCAGGAGCTGAGGATAAATTCCATTTTACAAGTTCAGATCTTGCCCATTGGTAATCAGTGGGATGTTTAATTCCGTATTCAGTTATCGTATTTAATAATGCTTCAATAAAAGGTAATTGCTGCAGACTTACATCACTAATTTCATGACGCAACAATGCTAATTTGCTGAGAATACATCTAAAATGTTCTTCTTTTAAAACGCGTATATCTAATGTTATATCTTTTAAGATTTTTGGATCATCTGAGGTTAAATATATTTCC
>JAUWFQ010000167.1 GCA_030606865.1 bacterium | reverse complement strand
GTTGGATTGAGCTTTGTTCTTCAGGACTACCAATTAATTCTGTATCAATTAGCGTAAAATAAAAAATATATTCCGTAGCATCTCGTCCTAACATAACTATTCTAGAATCTAGGTATTTTAAAGTTTTATTCATATTTCTATAGCGGTATTGAGATAAATATTACTCCTTTACAATATTTGCTAATTCTTCCATCACTTCATCCACGTTGAAAACTGTTTTTTTATATTTTTCATCAACATTTTTTAAAAACTTTACTACATAAACACCGGTATATTTTGTACTACTCGTTGGATTTTGAAAATCAGGATTGGCATATACTTTAAGTCCACCTGACATTGAACCACTTTTGATCCATGGTTGTACAACCTCAGGTCTTACACTGTGTTCATCAAAACGTCTTTCTTCGCTTACTATTGCAAAGTAATCATAGCCCATTTCTTGTGTTAATTCAGCACAGCGATACATCAAATAATTTTGGATTTTTTCCGGTTTAGAATGCTGATTTCCTTCAAATTGTACTCTATAAAGATCATCCAGTATTTTTTCTTCAGAATAACCGCCTAACATGCTTTTTGGTTGGTAGGGAGTGGAGCAGTTGGTAAGGAAAATAAGTAGGGTAATTAAATAAATCAATTTTATATGTTTAATGACTATCACCTTTTAGATAATTGACAATTTACTATTGACTATTGATTATTTACAACTTGTGAGAAGTGGTTGGCCCATCTGCGCCAAGGCTACGATGGATAAATAGAGAGGTTGTGAAATGTTAAATTTTCAATCTTAAATCTTCAATCTTAATTCTTAAATCAATATCAATTTAATGAAAAATTATTTAATTAATCACTTTTTCTTAACCTCTGATGAAGATCCTAATAATATTGCTGCACCTTTTGTGCTCTCACTACTTTCCAGTATTATCTTTATTATCATTGTTAAAGGTACGGAAAGCAGCATTCCGATTGGTCCTAATACCCATCCCCAAAATATTAATGATACAAATACAACTAAAGTTGAAAGACCTAATCCTTTTCCAAAAATCCTAACTTCAAGGATTGAGCCGAAAATCGTGTTTACCGCTAAAAAGCCTAAGGCAGTGAGTATTGCTTTACCGGCACCAAATTGAATTAAAGCCAAAATTATCGGTGGAACCGATGCTAACAACGAACCAATATTTGGTACAAAATTCAATAAAAAGGCGAGTAATCCCCACAATATGGGAAAATCTATACCAAGAATCCAAAGCCACAGAAAAATTGTAAATCCGGTACCGATGCTGATCAATGTTTTGATTCCGAGATATTTATTCACATTTTTGATTACATCAGTATATTGGGAAAGTGGTGAATCGGGTTTTCCTATCGCATTGCGAATTTTTCCGGGTAGGGAAGATGCTTCAAGCAGCATAAATATTACCATAAGTACAATAAGGAATGAGTTTGTTAATATACTTCCGATGCTGGCAATCATAGTCGAGACAACTTTCATCGCTATTGCGGGATCAAGGTACTGCTCAGTTATTTCGTCAGGAGTTTCTATTGGTAATGTTTTAATCCATTCTTCAGCTTGTTTGGATAAAACCGTAAGTCGTTCTTGATAAAATGGTAGTTTATTGGAAAAATCGCTTAATGCCCCGGTAATCAGAGCAGCTAAAATCCACCCTGAAATTATAATTACCAATACAACTATTATCACTGAAAGGAATTGAGGAACTTTTTTACTTTGCAGCCACAAGAGCGGTGGTATGCAGATTATCGCTATAAATGCTGCAAGGAGAAAGGGAACAATTAACGGTGCGGCGGCACGCATACCTGCTACAATAATTACAAAACACGCTAAACCGATTAAAACTTTTAGCGCAACAGATGTTTTTGTTGGTGACTTCATCATCTAATTTTAGTAGCAGAATGATGAAAATAACAAGCGGAATAGGGGAGTGGTAGAATGTTGGAGCGTAGCGGAAATCCCGCAGAATACGGGGGTTGATTGGTAGAATGATGGAAAATTAGAAGAATAGTAAAGAAGAAATAAATCTAATTATGAATGTTGAGTTTTGAATGTTAAACAGTCAATCTTCAATCTTCATTTCCTAATCGTGGTCGCAACGGTACTCTGTTAATACCTTGATTTTATCATCGATATATTCAATTTTATTTCGTTCAAATAAGAATAACAAGATTTCATCAAAAGTGAAAAAATTGTTAGAGCAACTTGTGAAATTTACATCGCCAAATCGTTTTTCAACTTCATATTTTAGATTAGTTTCAGTCATTTTATTTGGATACTCAAGTATAAAGTCCATTAATTCATGTGCGTGTAATAATTTGCTCATATTATTTGATACTCCATCCATATAGTTTAAAATTAATTCGATTTTTGGCGTCAAATATAATTCCCTCATTTTGCAATAACGAATATTGAATTTTGAATCCATTACTTTGCTCAGAAAAACTTATTTTACCTTTACTGTTTATTACTCTAAACCATGGGATATCAGTGATTTCCTTCAATGTCGCTAATGCGAACCCAACTAAGCGAGGATTTTGTGTTCCCGCAATGGTTGCGATTTGTCCGTAAGTGGTAACCTTCCCTTCAGGAATTTGTTTAACGACGTCCAAAATTTGTTTAAATAATTTTCCTTTTTGTATTGAATTCATCTAATTCTTTTCCGTATATCCATAAAAACTTATCAATTTCTTTGAGGTTGTATTTTGTTAAATGAAAGAAATCAATAAACTTGATTATTACAGCTTTGAAAATTTTAAAGTCCTTTAAGTCTATAGTTTTAAAAGTGGAAAAATGATATTTATTTTTATAATGAATTAATGTTTTCTCAACAAATTGATCATAAATAGCATAGTGTTCTTGGTTATGCCAATTACAATATTTTGTTGCAAATGAATAAAAATTAATTTCTTTTTTATGTTTTTTACTTTTTATACCATGTCTGGATGCAATTTTATTAACTAATTCGGGATTTCCATTCTTCAAGTCATTATCAATATTGAGATTTTGGATATGTTTTGAAATCAAAAAAGTTGCATAAATTTGTGTGCTATACATATCGTTAATAACACTAACTTTTAAAAGTATATCTTCTAAATTATTATTTTCTGGAAACGATTTAAAAAGATTTGTAATTGCTTGGTCTGATCGATAGTATCTTTCTTCATTTCTAAATGTTAGTATATACCTTTTTATTAATTCATTTGTTGGTTTCTCTAATTTCATATAAACTTATTTATTCTTTTTAATATTTAGTCAAATAAAAACTATAC
>JAUWFQ010000101.1 GCA_030606865.1 bacterium | reverse complement strand
TGAACATGGAACCATTATCATTAATTAGACTCATTTTGTCTTGCCATATCCTAATTAAGTTTTTTTATAAAATATTCTACTTTTTCGTCTTACTGTGTCTATTTTTCCATCAGATTCTAAAACATCAAGGTATTTATTGATTTCATTGATATGCAATCCAAGTATTTTTGCAAGGTCTTCTAATGTGCAAGGTCTTCGTTGAATTGTTTCTAATATTGTAGATTCAATATCACTTCTGTAGGATTGGATACTTTTTCTTGCAGGGGATTTAGCAACAATTTCAACATTTTCAAGCTGCCAATAATTCACAATATTTTGCAATTCTTCACGATTAGAAGACCGGATTTCAGATACTGCGCCCGGTCTATCAAGTGTATTTAATTGTATGATATCCGGTTCAATTCTTTCAAATGCTTTTTTCAATAAATCCAAATCATTAATATTATCATTATATCCCGGAATAATAAAAACTTCGAGCCATATTTTTCCTTTGAACTCACTTCTAAAATCCACAAGCCCCTGAACATATTGATTGATATTAATATCACGAAACGGTCTATTTATCTTGCGGAAAGCCAAATCAGAAGCCGCATCTAAAGATGGTAAAACTACATCGGCGCTTAATATCTCAGTTCTTAATTGCTTCTGACATAATAAAGTACCATTGGTTAATACTGCAATCGGGATACCGTGAATATTTTGTTTAATGAACTGAATTATATCGCCAATGCGAGAATTTAGCGTTGGTTCTCCTGAACCGGAAAAAGTAATATAATCCGGCGTTGGATTATTCTGAAAATAACGTTCTAATTCCTGTGTAACAATATCATATGGAACATATTCTTTTCTATCTATTGTCAGTTCAGTGGTAGAACCACATTCGCAATAAATACAATTAAGCGAGCATACTTTATACTGCACGAGGTCGACCCCTAAAGACATACCTAAACGCCTTGATGGTACAGGACCAAATAAATATTTATACATAATATTTACTTGTTAATCATAGGCTAAACGCGTTTTCTCATCGGATATTGTGGGTTTAATAAGCTCATCCCATTCCTTTGTTTGCCATGTTCCAAGATTAGTATGGGTAATGTAATATTTCTGCGGTATCGGATGGGTTCCAACAATCACTTTAATATCATATTTTTCTTCAATAAAACTCTTAAAATGATTTATATAAGGACATGGCGGGTATCCGACAATAAATCCGGTAGCAAAATGTATTGTCTCTGCACCATTATTTTTCATTTCTTCGGGAGTATATTCAATATTTACCCCGGGACAACCCCCACAATTTGTATAGCCAACCACTTCAACATTTTCGTCCTTGTCATACATATCAAATGCACCATCTCTTTCTCGCAATGCTCTAAAACATTTTCCACCCGCACAATTGCGATATCGATCACAAATAATTATTCCAATTTTGGTATTATTTTTCATTTTATTTGTTAATTCCTTTTAAAATAATATCATTTTCATTTACTTCCAAATCGTTAGCGATTATTTCACACTTCGCTTTTAGCAGAAAGAACACAGTCCGGTTAACATTTGACAATCCTTCATAGTTTCCTTGACCTTTGCTTATAACCATATCAGCATTATTAAATAGATGTACAAAATCATCATTACACAACTCTAAAATCGTTCCCGGAGCCGGTGAACCCGATGATATTATTTCTGCAATTTTACCAATACCGGAATCAATTGCATCTTCCATCGTTACATCATTGATTATCGGGATACCGCGTACAACATAAGTCACAGGTTTCCCTAATGCTTCAATTAAGATTTTATCAAACACTGATTCTCCGGCATTATCACCGATATATAAAACAGATTTTGCCTGACTAAGTTTATTGACAAATGCCTTAAAATCAAATATGGCAAAATCTTGTTTTATTACTATATCCAATTCTTTTGCAAGATCATACTGTTTATCCATTCCAAAATCGATGATGTTACCGGTTATCGCAATTCTTATTGCGGTAAGCAGTTTATTGTCAGATTTTTTCATCAATTTAATTAAAGTAGGATATAGGGACAATGCTTCCTTAATGCTGTTCTTTTTAATATCTTTATATGGATCAATAACACCCGTTATATCTCTAATTTTTTGGTAAACTAAAGCCCCGGATTGAACCGGAGTGTGATACATTGGTATATCCTTGATCATTGCACCTACTTCATCAAGTACTTGCTTAATTTTTGCATCATTATTAGTAGCTATTCTTCCGGCACGCAAAGCTTGGTTCATCATACAGGGTAAACAATCTAGATAAGTTTTCATTTATAGTTAATTATTAAAAATTCTTATCATTTTATTTATTTCAGCAGCTTTATCGTTATCATAAGATATAATAATATTTTTGGTGTATTTCGAAACCAATCTTGCTGCATTTTTCAGGTTTTCCAGATTAATATTCTTCGCATAAAGCATTATATAAAAAGGGTTCGTTAACCTTTTTGCAAAAGCATGAGCCAGGATATCAAGCCAATATAAGGATTGATAACTAATATCATATAATGGAATTAGAAAATAATCAATATATTTTGATAATGCAGCAATATCTATGCCATATCTTTCCTGATAAAATGGATCGGGATATAAAGTTATAGACAATTCTTTTTGTGTAATTTTAGAAATTTGTTTAACAAAGTTTGTAGTTTCGTTCATCCTAAATTCATAAAAACTCAAATTCAAGTCCCTCATTTTTGCCTGACACCTATCACAAACACAATAATCGGGACCCGGCATAGTAATTGAATCCAGATGAACTCCCGCAACATTGCTTTTATCAGTTTCTCTGATAAGTTTTAAAAGACCCGAACTATACTTATCGTGTGAATGACATATCCAATCGCAATATAAAGTTTTATCTTCGGAACGTAATGCTCGATTTTTACCGGAATATGCTACCAATTCAGGATTTTGCTTTGCTGTTTTATTATCAGCAAAACAGCTAATAATATTATGCGAATGTTTTACAGGTTTGGCAATTTCCCCTGTCACATCTTTCAAATAATTAAAATAAATATCAAAACCCGGAGGCATTTCGTTTGTATGTGAATATATTCCAATATTATAATTTTGCATTTGTTTATTATCATTCAATAGTATTAAGAAAATTGTTAAAGACTATTATCTGTGTTTAATTCATTTCTCCACTTTTTGCAGATAACGTTTGTTTCCATATTTTAAAAAATCTTTAGTTCCGCCATCATTCTTAATAATATTTAAGACTCTGTGATCTGATTTCTTGAAAGCAGCACCGAAAATAACTTTAATATTTCTATAATCTAATATTTCTTGTGTCATAATTGAAGACGGTCCTAACATATAAATATCACAATTGTCTTTCGTGGCACTAATAGAATCAATAAAAGTTGCATTAAAAATTGATGTTGAAGTTAAAATGACAGCATCTGCTTCTCCTAAAAGCTTTTTTTGTTCAAGGATTGGAGTTAAAACATTGTCATTTTTCCCGGGATCAAATATTGTAATTGAAATGCCAACATCATCGAATTTCTTAATGATTGGTTCAAATAATCCGAGCATTACAACTTTCTTATAGTTTCTAAAATCTATCGAATCAAAGATATCAACATTGGTTTTATAAATATTTGAATAATTGAGCAATGCATTGAAATAAGCATTTAAGACAATGCGATGAAAAATATTTTGTAGATTCAACTTCGAATAATTCTTTTTCTTAGTATCAATTTTATGACTTAGGTTTGCACATACTCCAATATTCCCGTTATTTAAAAGAACGGCAGTATACTTTTGCCCGGTAATAATATCACCAATTTCATTTACTTTAAAATTATATTTTTCAAGCAACAATTTCAGGGGTTCAATATTTTGATTATAAACTTTCATCTATTTTTCCATTGGGCAGCATATTGTCAGGATGATAAATGCCATTTTCTTCTTTATAATATCGTACACAATCCTCCCAATCCACCATGCAATAATTGTCAATCCACTTTTTATCTAATTTACCAACCTCATAAAGATATTTAAGCGGGCAAACCGGATACCATTTGCATTGACTTTGTTTTTGCACCATTAAAAAAAATAATCTATTTAAGATATTTTTCCATCCGGTCGAATGCTATATTAATCATATCTTCCGGTACACAAAAAGATAGCCTAATATGCCCTTCTCCGGTTGGGCCGAAAGCAACACCGGGAGTTGTGGATACTTTCACTTTCTCTAATAAATCCTTACTAAATGCTATTGAATCTTTTCCTTGATCAATAAGAATTTTGGGGAACATCAAGTAAGCACCTTGGGGTTTACTATATTCAAAAATAGAATTTAATCTATCCAATCTTTCACACATAAGATTTCTTGCATTAAGATAATGTGATCTGAATTCTTTAATACAATCCTGACTACCTTTAAGTGCTGCAATTGCAGCATATTGTGAGGCAACAGTAGTACAAATAGAAAACGGTATATGTACTTTATTAATCTGTTCTATAATTTCTTCATCCGCATGAACGTAACCAATACGCCAACCAGTCATCGCATAGGTTTTTGTAAAGGTATAATTTGTGATGACATGCTTTTTCATCTCCGGAATTGAAGCTATACTAAAATGTTTATTGTCATCAAAAGTGAAATATTCATAAGCTTCATCAGTAATAAGAGTTAGATTGTATTCTAACGCAATCTTGGCCAACTCCCTCAAGGATTTTTCTGGAAAAACTGTCCCGGTTGGGTTATTTGGAGTGCAGAATAAAATTGCTTTTGTTTTATTTGTGATAGCATTTTTGATTGCATCAATATCTAATGCAAAATCATCTTCTTCTATTAATGGAACAAGTATCGGTTTACCGGAGGCAAGTTTTACTTGTGTTATATGCGTCGAATATGTTGGTGTTGGAAGAATTACATCATCTCCCGGGTCGATTACTGCCATAACAGAAGCAGCTAATCCTTCGATTGCTCCTACTGTCACAATAATTTGTGAGATGTTAGCAATAATATTATTTTCTCTTTTTAGCTTTTTTACAATTTCTTCCCTTAATTCAGGTAAGCCTTCACTTTGCGAATAACCCCCTGTCAATCCTTTATTGATAGCAGAAATGACTGCATCATTAATATGCTTTGGAGTTCCTGTAGTTGGCTTTGCCCACGATAAAAATGCAACATCATCATATTGTTTTGATAATCTCGTCATTTCGTGGATTGCAGATTTTTTGATTTGATTTACTCTATTTGAAATATTCATCTCTATACCTTATTAATCATTAAAAATTGAAAACCATCCCTGCTGTAACTTGATTAATTTGAAATTCATTATAGAAGGTTGATAAAGCCGGTAATTTGGTACAGTGCGATGGTAACAAATATTTTACTTTTTGTTTTTTAAAATAATTAACAGTTTGTTTAGTTTGGTTATTGTTCAAAGCTAAATGAAAACCTCCCATAACAACTTTAATTCTATCTAAACCTGTAACCTTTTTGGCATACTCAACAATATTGCAAATTCCTGAATGTGAACAACCGGATACAACAACCAATTCGCCATTAGTAATTATAGCAAGTGCTGAATCATCCAAAATAAAATCATCATTACCATGTTCATCTACAAATGGTGTATTTTGCGATTCGAATGAATTAAGCCTTGGTATTTCACCTAAGAAAATCACATTTTCAGAAATATTATATGGTTCTTTTGATGTTATTATTTTAAATCTTCTTTTTAACTTTTTATAATTTAGATCCAAACCAATATGAAAATTATCATTTCTACGAAAACGTTTAATAAATGCATTGGGATGACATACTAATTTTTTATCTTTAATATATTTTAAACCATTACCGTGATCCCAGTGACCATGACTAAGAACTACTGTTTCTACTTTATTGATATCAATATTTAGTCTTTTGGCATTTTTTTTAAAATTATCGGAATGTCCTGTATCAAAAAGAATAGTCTCATTGTCATGTTCTATTAAATATGATAAACCAAACTCTGCAGTAAAATAACCGGAAGCAACATTCTCTGTTAATATTGAAAGTTTCATAATAATCCAATTATTTTTTTTGCTTTAATTATTACAAAACTCCCTTGTCCATATCCGGTTAATACTTCTTGAATTGTATTTATTTCATTTAAATTTCCGAAAACAGTTTGATATGTGTTTTCAATCTCAAATCCTGTATTTTTCAAAATTCCAAATAATTCTTCTGTCCCAAAAAATATAGCATCTTTATAAAAAATATTTTCATCCTTATGTTCTAAGTAAGCTTTACCAATTTGGCTATTTTTATCTACAAAACCAATAATTAAATTACCTGTATCTTTTAAAATACGATTTGCTTCATTGAAAGATTTATAAATATCATCGACAAAACAAATTGTTGTAACCATTAAAACAAAGTCTTTGCTTTTATCAGGATAAGGCAAATTTTCCGCAACAGCATCAATAACATTAATATTCCTCTCTTTTGCCTTTTCCCTCATTGCTTTAGAAGGATCAATCCCTCCATCTATTCCTAATGGTTGTGCGAAAATCCCACTTCCTATCCCAATTTCGATTCCCTTTTTTCCATAAGGAATTGCTTTTTTGATAGCATTCAATTCCGATTGGAAAACAAAATGGTTATCAACGAACCACATTTCATATTCCTTCAAATGATTATCAAATGGTTTAGTTTTTGGCATAATATGTTGATTTATTAATAGATGATTTTAAAATACCTAATTTTATCGTGAATAAATTATAGTCAGATGAATTATTATACCACTCATCCTCAATCCAATGTAAGTGTTTACCTAGTATTTTTAATACTTCGTCAGGTTGTTCTATAGAAATTTTAACAGGGATAAAATGATTATTCACTCTATTAATATTTTTACCAAATTGCTTCGAGACAAGGACATTAACATTTTTTGCTTTAAGAAATTGAATAATAGCATCACCCTTCTTTTTTGAGCCATGTTCAACTTCTTCATCAAATGATTTAAATATATTTATTTCTTCAGAAAATAATTTAATTCCGTCACCATCCTGTTTATATAT
>JAUWFQ010000031.1 GCA_030606865.1 bacterium | reverse complement strand
GTCCTTACAATATTCAATTCTTAATCCTCTGTTTTTCTGTTTAAGCAATCTCTTTGTAGCGCAGTTTTGGCTTTTCAGATATTCATCACTAAAATGGGATTCTGATAACCACAAAATTAAGTAATCAGGTTTTACTGATTGTTGCAGCAAGGTTTCTATGGCGAGATATATACTATCAATTCTTTCGGGTATAGTTGTAAGACTGACAATTAGAGGTGGATTGCGTTTATCAATAGTAACACCGGTAGTTTTTCTAATTATTGAACAAATGTAATAATAAGATTCTAAGAACGGATTATTAAAAAGTTTATATTTTAATAACCGAAGTATCCTAGTTAATAGATTACCAACAATCGGTATGTTTTGTATTGTTTTTTTATTAATAATCAGTGCAGATATATTTATTTTATATTGATTAAATTAATTGTAATTCACTGTAAAATTAGTGCTTTCAATTTTACGGTGCAATTCGAATTGTTACATGTGTTGAAAGAGTGTGATTTTGATCTATTACTAGAATGGTATAGAGGTTGAGGGGGATACAATTCTGTATTAAAGCTAAGTGATTAATCCTTGATTTACTATCTATTGTAAAAAGAATATCGAAATTAATTTTATATTTGTATTATTTATAGAACAAATCATAGAAATGTAGACTGTTCTATTTCTTTTTTATGTTTTATTAAAATTATATATAAATAATAATGATG
Source organism: bacterium (assembly GCA_030606865.1). GTDB lineage: Bacteria > Fidelibacterota > Marinisomatia > Marinisomatales > JAHJCW01 > JAHJCW01. The sequence goes on along the minus strand of JAUWFQ010000031.1, from coordinate 18,060 downwards.
AGAATAATAGATTAATAAAAAAAGTTATGAAAAAACATAATAGTTATAATAGAATTGAATTAGTTCAAGAAATTTTTAGAAAAACTAATTTTAAAACTTATCTAGAAATTGGTACTGAGGATGGATTATCCTTTTTACCAATAAAATGTAAATACAAAATTGCAGTTGATTCTCATTTTTTGATTAGTAGGAAAAGAAAAATAAAGTGGTTTTTTAAAAATCCGTATAATATTCGAAACAAATATTTTGAAGAAACAAGTGATGATTTTTTTAGAAAAAGAGAAAATTTACTAAATAGAAAAAAGAAAGTAGATGTAGTATTAATAGATGGTCTTCATACTTTTCAAGCATCTCTTAAGGATGTATTAAACTCTCTTAAACATATAAATAGCAAAGGCATAATTATTATGCATGATTGTCTTCCGCCTCATAAAGCAGCAGCTTTACAAACAAATCAATTTCCAAATGAAGAACAAAAAAAAATAGATGGATGGACAGGTGAATGGTGTGGAGATGTTTGGAAAAGTATTATTTATTTACGCAGGAATTTATATAAATTGCTAGATGTATCCGTTATAAATACTGATTATGGATTAGGAGTGATTAGGATAAAGAATAAAATAGATCGAAATTTGAAAATTGATGAGGAATCATTTAATAGAATTAATAAAATAACTTACGAAGAACTGTTAGAAAATGTGGAATCAATGCTTGGTTTGAAGAGTCCTGAATATGCCAGAAAAATCGTTAAAGAAATTTCTGCTCATAATACAAAATAATCACCATTAAAACTAACGTTCATTTATATATTTATAACATACCTTTTCTCCCAATTGCAACATGCCATATGGCTAGAAGAATAAAGTATATATTTTTAGGACTAAAGTGTTTTATATAATATATTACCTTTACTAACGGAATTTTATAAGGACAAATTAATGGACGATATTCTCCTTTGTATTTCTTAAAAAAGTATATATGATTTCTTGTAAGATAATAATTTTTAACAGTATTGGACACCGAATATGAAATATGATGAAAGGCTTTTAAATTTGGTTCATATAATATCTTATATCCTTTGTTTAGAAATCTCATTGATAAGAACGCTTCATCGTAATAGAGAAATAATTCATTATCAAACATACCAACTTTGTCAAATTTTCTTGAATCTAACAATACAGCGCATCCATTGAATACATCAATTTTTCTTATCTCATTTGTATTCACGATTTTAGGGATGTTTGGAATTACACAGTGCTTCCAGTCAATAACAGCACCTGTAAACCATTCAACATTATCCATAGTCATTATACGTGGAGATATTGCAGCTACATTATTATTTAGTAGTAATATATCAAGAAGATTTCCTATTAAATTTTCAGTAGCAGTGGCATCGGGATTAAATAAAAACATATATTCATTGTCATTATATGTTTGTTGAATGTATTTGAAAACTTTATTATATCCTCCCGCAAATCCCAAATTTTTTTCTGATCTAATTACTTCAACTTTTCTATCATTGAAAGATTTTAAATTTCTATATGATTCATTAGTACTTTCATTGTCAAGTATAATAATATGCAAATCTAAATTATTCTCATTTAATGATTTAAGTGCATTTTGAATCACATCTTTGGATTTATAATTAATTATAATTACATATACTTTTTTCATAAAATCTTCTTTTTAAAAGTAATTGTTTTTCATTGAAGTCCAAAGTATTTGTTTGTTAATCTGTAAATTTTATATTGACTAAAAATTAGATAATTGATATAGTTAGACAAATTATTTATTTTGTTTAATACTTTTACTGAGTTCAGATAAAAACCTTAAAATATTAGTATTTTCATTCTGATTAAATTGGCTGTTTAATTTAGTATAAAGCTCAATAGTTTTTTTCCCGGTTTGCCATCCATTTTTAAATTTTTGTCCTTTGGCAAGAAACTCTTGTTTAGACTTAGAGATATAATGATTCAGCTGAAATAAATCATTTGCACTTTTTCCTTTTAGAATTTGTGGATAACCCAATAATAATTTTGTAAATATATCTTTTAGTGTAAAACGATGACTAAATCTGTGTACATTAGTATAAGCGAATCTTTTAGATAAATATCGTGTGTTAGAAATACTTTTTACTACTTGTGGTACCACATGGTTGCCTGATTTAGTGAAATTATTAATTACCAATCCGTGTGGTTTTGTTAGATGTCCACTGTTGCCAAAATTAGTCCAATTTATTTCAATTCTGGCAAGCTTTGAATCGTCATATTCGTTTAATACTTCTGTAATAGAATTATGTGATTTCGGAAATAAAAATTCATCGATATCTAATTGGAGTATGTACTTAAAATGATCCCGAAACCTTTTTATTAAATCTGCGTATGCCATCTGTTGAATAGAAAGTGTATCGGCATGTCTCCCGTCTCTAAGACCCGATATATCTGGAAAAGGAATGTGAGTTACCACGCCTTTTTCAATATAGGGTTTAAGTAGAACTTGCGAACTCTTTTCTAAACCGTTATCATATAGAATAAAATGATCTATCCCCATCATTTTATGGAATTCAATCCATTCTATAAGATAATCATCTTCTCCTCGGAAAATTGCAACCAAGCCAAGATAATAAAAAGAATTTGTAGGAAGGATATCGGTATCGGATAAATTTGCACTTTTTCTATATTTATAACCTTCCCAGCGATGCCGGATAAATTTTAAATATAATATGTAAAACTTACGAGTTATTTTTCTTGCCATTATAATTATATTTCTAAGTACTAAATTCAATATTAGTTAGTGTAGTTAAATGTGAACTATCATCATCAAGTATAAATATTTTACATCAGTTTAATAATGATAATTTATTAACTTCGTAAGTTAAAAGTAATAAATGAATCTTTAATTATTATATTGATTTGAGGCTAACATGAACATTAAGCAAGTATCATTAATATTAATTGCTTTGGGATCACTAATTTTTCTTCTAGGATTTATAGGAGAAATAATAAAATTTATATTTCAAAGTAATGTTTTAATCTTGGCATTTTTTGCTATTTTGATTGGTTTGGTTTTATTAGGATATAGTATTTTTAAAGAAAGTAAGTAATCCAATTTAGATATATAAAATGTATTACCTCTTTGAAGGGAATATATTTTAAATATTTTAATCCAGTTCGATTTTTTATTTGTAAAAATTTGATAATTATAAAATTGGTGTAATATAGAATAAACATAAAATAAGGATGAATGATGAAAAAATATATTAGTATAATAACATTGCTGATTTTCATATTTGGATGTTCAGGTACGCCGAACATTCCTAAGAATGTTGAATTACAGTCATGGCAAGATTCTGTGAGTTATAGTTTAGGTTCTGATGTAGGGGCAACTCTAAAAGCTAGAAGAATGAATTTTGAACCTAAGTCACTATCAAGGGGTTTTATTGAGACTTATTCAAAGGATTCAAGTTATGTTCTTGGCGCTAGTATAGGTATAAGCTATCATAATCAAATGATCAATGTAAATTCAAAGATCTTTTTAAATGCGCTTAATAAAACATACAATAGTGATTCTACAATGTTATCGATTGAAGAAATGAAGATTATTGTCAGAAAATATGATAAAGAATTGAGAGAAAGTCAAATTCTTGAAAAAAAGCAAAAAGCAGAATATCAACGGATAGCTGGTGTACGATTTAGAGAAGAATACAAAAATAATAGTGAATCTGTGGTGGAATTAGAAAGCGGTTTACTATATCGTGTTTTGACTGAGGGATTTGGTGATATTCCAACAGATAAAGGCCGCGTTGTTGTTCATTACACCGGTAAATTAATTGATGGAACTGTTTTTGATAGTTCAATTGACCGTGGAGAGCCCTCTAAATTTATGGTCGGAAGTGTAATTCAAGGTTGGCAAGAAGCGTTGCAATTGATGAAAGTCGGATCAAAATGGGAATTAGTTATTCCATCTAAATTAGCCTATGGAGAACGAGCAACGGGTAATATTCCTGCAAATTCAACATTAATTTTTGAAGTTGAACTGCTTGGCATTGAATGATTAGCGAAATTGTGACAGTATTATTCTTATAATTAAATGGGGAAATATCTGATTGTATAAATAATTATATTTCCTTAAAATGTTATAGTAAATAACAAATAGATAAAAATAGGGGGTGAACAGTACCCCTATTTTGTTATTTTGAGATTAATTGAAAATTATTGAAATAACACATGAAAGATTTTGGAATAATCAAATTGGTTTTTACGACAATAAAAGTTAAACTTACTGATGATAGAATGGAGTACTACGGTCATTTATATACGTATTACTCAAGTAAGATATTTTAAAACATTGAAAAAATTGGTATAATATCGTGAAATTTATCTACTTAATGGAGAATGAACGTTCAATATCTCCGCCTATAAAACCTGACATTAAAGAACGTATTAAGCCATTCATACCGCCTCGCCCATCCAGACCAATAAAATATATTCCGAGAGTTGAAAAAGGAGTAAGGGATTATTGCAAACTTTTAGGATTAACACGTGAACCATTTTCAATGGCACCTGAGCCGGATTTCTTCTATCAATCCAAACAACATCAAGAGTGTCTAAATCATTTAGAAATATCATTACGTCTAAATCGCGGTTTGCATGTTGTAATAGGTGGTATTGGTACGGGTAAAACTGCTATTTCCCGACTATTATTAGATCGGTTTACCGATCACGAAGGAGATTATACGTTCTTTTTAATTCTAAATCCTACTTGGCGCAACAATCAGGAATTCTTAATGCATTTGAAAAAAATGTTTGATATACGTGACGAATCAAATCTAATTACAGATATGATGAATCAAATTGAGCATTTTTTAATAGATTATACTACAAAATATAATAAACGAATTGTATTGATTATTGATGAAGGACAGAAAATGGGACCCAACCAACTGGAAATTATAAGGTCTCTGCTAAATTTTGAAACAAATAGTATGAAGCTAATACAATTTGCTATTTTTGCTCAGCCGGAGTTTCTCGATACTTTAAATACGATGGAAAATTTTAAAGATAGAATTACATATATGTTTAATATAAATAATATTGACAATGAAGATACAAAAGGTTTAATAGATCATCGTCTAAAAATAGCTGGTTTACCTAACGGAAAGGAACTTTTTACTGAAAATGCAAAAAACCTGATTTATAAATATACAAAAGGATTTCCGCGTAAGATTATAGTTACTTGCCACAATTTACTCATCGATATGCTTATCACAGGTAAATCAAAAGTTGATGCTGACTTAGTATTTAAATTTACTCAGCAAAATAATTTGATATATGAGTAAGGAAGATAAACAGAGGATATTAGCCACTAACAGACTTCTCGAGATACTACGCGCGGAACGGAGTTCCGAAGATGTAGTAAGTTCGGAGGAGTCAACAGTTGATTCTGAGTTTCTTATAGAAGATGAAGAGGAAAAATTCCAATATGTTTCCAAATCTGAGTCCGATCAAATAAGTGAAACCATAGAGCAAGAAAAGGATGAAATCCCTTCATTATTCATAGATGAAAAAGATGAAATTGAGCAAGAACCTTTGCAACATATTGATGAAGGAACTGATGTTGAATATGAAGCCCCGGTTGAGAATGATGATCAGTTGTTTGAGGATGAACAAGAGCAACTAGATGAAACGGATGGTAGCTATAATGAAATTGATGTGGATCCTGAAGTAGCCAAATTAGCAGCTACCTTAACTACTTCTGAATCGGAAAGCGCACCTTCATCTGATTATTCAAGAGATATTAAAGATGATTTGTTACTAAAAACTGAGCTACCAAAGGATATTGATGAATCAGGAAGTACCGATATTGTTTTACCACCTGAGTTTAACGATTCCTTAATTACATTTTATGAAGAAATAATAGAACAACCAAATTGGAAAAACCGGTTACGATATTTAAAACGATATTTCTCTGATAATAAAAGAAAAATCACAATTTATATTGATAGTAATACAATATACCTTTTACAGACTATTGCAACCTTAAAGGAAACTGAAGTTGAAAAGGTTAGTTCGTTTAGCTTGCCATATGAATATGGCAAACATGTAATTACAGGAATAAACGATTTATTAACACATATATTGGAAAATGAAATCGACCCAAAAGATAAAAAATTATCCTTTGGAGCCTATCTGTCAATGAAAACGCCTTCTAAAACGATAGTTGTTAAAAGCCCAAAACTAAAAAAGAAAGAGTTAACTGAACTTGTTGAATGGAATGCTAACAAGAACCTGCCATTTAGTACAGAGAATAAAAGTGTTAATTGGCAGATCGCCAAATCGGGATCCGAAAGTGACACTCAGGATCTAATCATCGGTGTAACAGAAACGGACTCAGTAAATACTATCGATAGTATATTTAAAAGAAATAATATAAATCTAAGATATACTTCGACGTTATCAATTTTACTGTGGAAATCATTTGTGAAAAATTATCCTGATAGAGATATTGGTTCCTATGTTATTATTCACTTAGGAGAATCGAGAACGTTAGTTATAGTTGTAACGGATCACATCTTGCAATTTTCTAGAAAAATAGCATTAGGTGCTCAGGATTTTTATAAGGCAATTATCAAAAAGGTTGAAACAAATGAATCAGGGGAAACGATTGACATTGCCTTAACAAAAGATGTCTTAATGAAATATGGTTATCCTCAAAATCAAACGGGTTTAACTGCTAACTCTAACATAGATCTAAATAAAATTACAATTGCCATTCGCCCTGTGGTAGAGAGAATTAATAGTGAATTAAATCGCACTTTAAATTATTTTAAAAATCAGAAATCTGATTTAGAATGGAAAGAGTTGTTATTTGATGGAGTTGCGGCATCATTCCCGGGATTGCTTGAAGCCATTCAAGAAAATATTTATCAGAATGTAGAATTGTTAAATCCAATGCGAACCGGAGAATATTATATTCAAGATGATGTTGATATACCTCCACAGCAGTATCCTAATTATTTTATTAATTTTGCCTTAGCCGCAGATGAGGTTGAGGATTTTAATGTTGCACCGAAACATATTCGTGAAAATTATAAATATTCATTTCTCAGTAAGGTTATGGCTGCATTGCTGGCTGTATTAGTTCCAATATTTATATTTACAGGATTGTACACTAGTTCATCTTTAAACCGTGGGCAAAGGGCAATTGAAACCAAGAAAACTGAGTTGCAACGATTGTCAGTAGATACGCAAGATTATGCAAGTTTTATGGGTGACATCAAGATTATTAACTCATCTAATCACTTTCTACGCAATGATCGCATCTATTCGGAAAATCAAATAAAAATTCTTCAATTATTTTCTTCTATAGTGCCTGAAGAAATTAAACTGACAGCATTAAATTTTGTTAATGCTACCGGTTTACCGGATTCTGTTTTGGCAACTGAGGGTTTTAAGGAACATTTGGAATTAGCGGGATTTGTTAATGAAGATAAATCAGTTGCAGACATATATTTAACAGATTTTATTTTACAACTTGAGAGAATGCGATATTTCAGCGATATCATAACTCTAGAAAAATCTGGAAATGATTTTTCTAATAACGGTAAATTATTTTTCAAATTACGTCTTGATTTGAAATGATGAAACAAAATAAAACTATATTTTTTGCATTTGCAGCAATTCTAATAATAATTGTTTTATATTGGATCATTTCTTTTTTAGTAATTGATATGAGTGAATATAGAAAGATAAATCTTGGAATGGTTGCTGCCGAGAAAAATTTTGAAAGATTAAGAAATGAACGAGGGAATTATGCCTCAATCAAAGATGCAAGAGAGATGCAGATACAGTATTTTGATACTTTAAAGGTACATATACCGTTAAAGGAAAATATCAAAGGCGCTAATTCTTATATTGAGACATTAGATATAATTCAAAGAATTGCAAATAATAATAACATTATTATTGACGTATTTAAACCAATTTTAATAAATACTTTTCCCGAAATTGAAGTTGAAGATAAACAGCTTAATCAGAGTATAGAAAGATATATGTTGGAGATAGAATGTAACGGAGATTTTATTTCGATTGGTAAATTTTTCAAAGAGTTGCAAAATCATGATAGGATTATTAATTTATTAAAATTTAACATTGAAACGGAATATGGTAGTAATGGCGGATTATTTTGTGAAGTAATACTATATACTTATGTATTTTCTGAAAATAACTAATGGCTAAGACTAACAATAAACGGTTGTATGTAATGTTAGGATTCCTTGGAATACTAATATTGTATTTAATTTTGAGCAGAACAGTTTTCGCCAAGAAAGATAAAGTAAAATCTCCAGCAGTCAATACAGCAAATAATATTAGTTTTATTGTCCCTGAAACAGTATCAAATAATAGAAAAATGGTAATAAATAAAATCAATAATATTAATTATATTGTAACAGAATTTCAGTTTGAAGGAAATTGGCAGAGTGATCCGTTTTTCTATTTAGATGAAGACTCTCTAAGGGCTCTTAGAGATAGAGAACTAGGTCAATATACTACTTTGAGATTAAGCGGGATTTCCTTGTTGAGAGATAAGGGTTATTCATTAATCAACTCAGTCATTATGACCGATATTGATACAGTTATGACTGCCAGTATCTTGAAAGAAGGAGATGAATTTGATGGTTTTCGCGTTATAAAAATTGCTTTCGATTATGTCATTTTACGCAAAGGAAACCGCAATATAAGGTTAGAATTAGATGAATTATAAAAAATATATTTCAACCATACTGTTAATGTTGATATCGTGTTCATTTGTATTCGCACAACAAATTGATCGGATTCTTCCGTACACTAATAATGATACAACAGGAGTATATCTGATCTTAGATGGAAATATAAAGTATGAAAAAGAAATACGGCAATCCCCACCTTCAGTTTCTCTAATATTCCCAAATACAAAACTTACTGAAGGGAATTACCAAAAAATGGTAGATATGCCACCATTATTTAGAATTGAAGCAAGGGAAACAATAAGCAGCCAATATTATAAACATGCTAAAGTTGATTTATATTTTAGTGAGATTCCCGAGTTCAGAATTGATTATATAGGTGATAATGTTCTTAGAATTCTATGGTCTGCTAAATATTTAGACGATGAATACAATAAAAGTAAACTAGAGGAAAAGGGTTCAAATTTAGAGATATGGACTAGTTTTGAGAACGAAGTTTCGTTGAATTTAAAAAATGCCGAGTTAGTTGATATTCTACGTCTTTTGGCTATGCAGAGTGGTATGAATTTAGTTACAAGTGACGAAATTAGCGGTAAAGTTACATTGACACTAACAGATGTAAGTGTTGGTTCTGCATTGGATGCTATGTTAAAAGTGAATGGTTATGATTGGTTTATACAAGAAAATTTGATTGTAGTTAAACCCATTGACGACGACATCGTAGGTGGATTAGTAACAAAACATTATAAATTGGAATATGCTGATGCTTTTTCTATTGGGACTGCTTTATCTAATGTTTTAACAGAAAAAGGTAAGTTTCAAGTTTTTTCACCTGTTGCTGGTAGTAGTTATTTTGGAAGTAATATGATGGGCGGAATGCAAGGTGGCATGGGCGGAATGCAGAGCGGTATGGGTGGAACGCAAGGTGGCATAGGTGGAATGCAGAGCGGAATGGGTGGAATGCAGAGCGGAATAGGTGGAATGCAGAGCGGAATGGGCGGAATGCAGAGCGGCGGAGGAATGCAAGGTGGCATGGGCGGAACTATGGGTGGATCTCAGGGAATGCAAAGTATGATGACTGCAGACTATATCCTTGTTACGGATGTATATTCAAATTTTGATCATATAGAATCAATAATAAAGCAATTGGATGTTAAAGTTGCGCAAATAAATATCTCTGTAAAATTTATTGAGACAAAGTTAAATGTGAATGAGCGCTTAGGTATAGATTGGACTCTCCGAGCAGAGGTGTTTGGTCCTGTGCCAGACACAAAAGCCACAATAGTTGATTTTGAAGATTTTAAATTATTTGATTCCAATAGCTTAAGTCTATACTCATTTTCACTGCCGGCATTTGAGAGTGTTTTGGAAATGCTGGCTTCCGATAGTGAAACGCGTTTGCTTCAGGAACCACAAATAACAACAAAAAACAATACTGTTGCTATATTTAAAGTCGGTACCACATATCCTGTTTTAATAACTCAGACTACACAGATTTCTCAGACAACATCTTTTCAAGATAAGGAAATCAACATAATATTAAGGGTTCAACCACGGATTAACGAAGATCAATATATTTCACTGGATATATCAACCACGGTTCAAGCATTAATAGGATTTACTGGACCAAATAATGATCAACCAATTATTTCTGATCGTGCAACAACAACTCATGTTCGTGTGGAAGATCAAAAAACTTTAATGATAGGTGGATTGATCTTTGATCAAACAATTGAGAATAATAAAAAGATACCTTTTATTTCTAGCATTCCACTGCTAGGTAAATTGTTTACTCATACTACATATACTACTGAACAACGCGAATTATTAATTTTTATAACCCCGTCGATTATTCATTACCATTAAAAAAGGGGAGATTTTATTTTGGAGATTTATGATTTATTATCATATATGAAAGAGGTAAATGCATCTGACCTCCACTTAAGTCCAAACTCTCCTCCAATTTACCGAATAGAGGGGGAGTTGATTAAAACCAAGCAAGCTCCTTTGTTGCCGGATGATGTCCATCTTTTAGTATTTGATATAATGAGTGAAGATAATCGCAAACGATACGAAGAAGAATTGGAGATAGATTTCTCAGCAGCATTTCACGGAATCGGAAGATTTCGTGTTAATGTTTTCCGCAGTTATTTTGGTGATGCAGTAGTATTTCGTGCAATCACTGATTATACTTATTCATTTGAAGAATTAGGATTACCTCAAGTATTAAAAAAACTATGTTTACAAGATCAGGGACTTATCTTAATCACGGGTCCGACCGGATGTGGTAAAACAACAACATTAAATACAGTTATTGAATATATAAATAGCATTAAGCGAAAGCACATCATTACTATTGAAGATCCCATTGAGTATATACATAAGAGTAAAAAGTCGTTAATTACACATCGCGAAGTTGGAGTGAACACTCACTCATTCGCCAATGCTCTACGAAGTGCTTTAAGAGAAGATCCAGATGTTATCGTTGTCGGTGAGATGCGTGATATGGAAACTACATCATTAGCTATTAGTGCTGCTGAAACCGGTCATCTTGTATTTGGAACCTTACATACAATGGATGCTCCCCATACAATAGATAGAATAATTGATCAGTTTCCACCGATTCAGCAAAATCAAATTCGATTGATGGCGAGTGAATCCATAATAGGAGTAATAACACAACGCCTACTAAAACGAAAATCCGGCGGACGTATTGCAGCATTTGAAATTTTAGTTGGAATACCAGCGGTGTCTAATTTGATCAGGGAAGGGAAATCTTATCAGTTACCGTCGGTCATTCAAACGCATGGTAAAATTGGAATGATATCCATGCAACAATCTATTGAACAGTTATTTAATCAATCATTAATCACTAAAGAAGAAATGCTTAGAGTTGAGAAGGAAAGTGATCGACTTATTGAGAGCATTAGTGGGGATTAATCGCTGTGTATAATATTGAAACGTTGCTCAAATTAATGATCGAATCCAAAGCTAATGATTTATTTATTAGTCTTGGTGCTTATCCTCTTTTAACAATTGGTAACGATATTGTTAGATTGAAAGAGGAAAAAGTATCAAATGAAATGTTAAAAGATTTTAGAAAAAGTTTTCTTACTAGCGAACAAGAACAGATCTTCATTCGTGAAAAAGAATTAGATTTTGCATATAGTATTACCGGTGTCGGTCGTTTTAGAGTAAATTATTTTGTGCAGCGCGGCTCGGATGCAATTGTGGCTCATCATATTCCGACCGCAATAAAAACTCCTGAGGAATTAGGACTCCCTCTAAGTTTTAACAAGATTGCACTCGAAGATCGTGGTTTGGTTTTAATAGTCGGTTCCGCAGGATCGGGTAAATCAACAACTTTAGCAGCATTGATCGATCATCGCAATCGGAATAAAACAGGACATATTTTAACATTAGAAGATCCAATAGAGTTTTTACATCAGCATAAAAAATCTATTGTTAATCAAAGAGAAATAGGCCAAGATTCACTTTCCTATAAAAGGGCTTTAAAAAGCGCACTTAGAGAAAATCCATCTGCTTTACTAATGGGTGAAATACGCGATATGGAGACGATCGCTACTGCGGTTAATTTCGCAGAAACAGGACATTTAGTATTGAGTACTATGCATGCAACTAATACTCAATTAGCTGTAGAAAGAATATTTAATATTTATGGAGCTGAACTGCAAAAATCAGCTCGCGATCAATTAAGTGAAAACATAAATGCAATTGTTGCTCAAAGATTGGTCCCAACAAAGGATGGAAAATTAATTCCTGCAGTAGAAATATTACTTCCCTCAGCTCGTGTAAAAGATTTAATTAAAAAAGGGGAAATCCATTTATTACCGCGTGCGCTAGAATTTTCGAAAACTGAAGGAATGCAAACATTTGACCAATGTTTATTGCAGTTATATAAAGATGGTATCATAACACCAGAGACAGCTATAAATTATTCAGACCATAAAACTGATCTAACAATGAAAATTAAGGCTGAAGGATGGGATAGAAAAGATCGTGAAATACAATTAGATATTGAAGAATTATAATAAGTAAAATGACGACTAAAATTATTATTATCGCTGACGGGAAAAAATTGAATATAGATTCAATAAATCAATACCTTGTTGAACATGGATATGAGGTTATTGTTGCTTATGATGGATTAGATGGTTTTAATTTGGCAAGAAGCGAAAAACCAGACTTAGTATTAATTGAGGCAATATTATCAGGATTTAACGGATATCAAATTTGTAGTTTATTAAAATATGATATTTTATATGAAGATATTATAGTTGTGATACTTTCGGATAGTGCAGAAAACAAAGAGCAACAACTAGCAGATAGTTGCGGCGCTGATGGTGTTTTATCAACTCCCGTAGATTTAGATGAATTAATGGGAATTGTAAAATCAATAAATTTTAAAGAACAATGATAATTACCTTAGTTATAGTTCTTGGACTTGTAATAGGAAGTTTTTTGAATGTTTGTATTTACAGATTGCAAAAAAATGAGTCCATTTCGAAACCACGTTCCCATTGTCCCAATTGCAAACATCAATTAAAAGTTTGGGAGAATATTCCGGTGATAAGTTATTTATTGCTTCGAGGAAAGTGTTCAAACTGTAATATAAGGATATCTTTAATATATCCTCTTGTTGAAATACTCACTGCTCTTGTATTTAGTATTATCTATTATTTTTTTGGTATTTCTATTGAAACTCTGTTACTAATAATATTTTTTAGTATAATTATTATTATAACTTTTATTGACATAGATGTTCAATTAATACCTAATAATTTATTGATAATTAGTATTTTGCCTATCATTGCTTTTATACTGATTAATCAATCACATTCCCATTTAAATCATATTAATGGAGCGGTATTATTAGCATTATTATTTTTAATAATTGGATATATCGGCAAATTGATTTATAAAGTTGATAGTATGGGAATGGGAGATGTTAAGTATGCTGGAGTTATCGGATTGTTACTTGGTTGGGAGAAAGGAATTTTAGCGTTTGTTATTGCATTTTTTTCTGCCACGGCAATAATAGTTATTATGTCAATGTACAAAAAACTATCACGTAAACAGAGAATTCCATTCGGACCATTTTTAAGCATTGGGTGTTTTGTTGCATTTTTTTGGGGTGCTGATATTTTGAATTGGTATTTAGGATTTTACCGTTAGTGATGGAAAGGCAATAATGGCAGCCAATAGGAAAAAATTAGGTCAACTATTTATTGAAGCGGGAAAGATAGATAACGCTAAACTGGAAGAAGCTTTAGCGTATAAGAAAGAGCATAATGTTTATTTAGGTAAAGCTTTGGTTTCTTTAAAGATGGCAGGAGAAGAAGATGTCATACAACTGGTTAGTGAACAACTAAGAATTCCATGGATTGACCCGCTTACTTTTAAAATAAAAAAAAGAACTCTTAATCTTATCAGCGAAAAAAGCGCAAAGCGATTAAATGTTATACCGTTATTCCATTTTGAGAACGTACTGACAGTCGCTTGTGCAGATCAAAACAATGTTCGTGTTGTTGATGACCTAAGTGATGAGACGGTGATGGAAATCAATATTGTTCTTGCCAGCGAGCGGAATATTGAACAAGCACTTGAGTTACATCATAGAGTACAAAATTATGAGGAATTAGAGACTGAACAACATGCTGCCATAGCAAAAGAGAAAACTGCTGCACCTTCTTCAGATGTAGTTTCTACCGAAATATCAGTTGATACAGAAATTATTGAGGCAGTTAATATGTTAATGGACAGCGCCGTTAAAATGTGCGCCAGTGATATTCATATTGATCCTAGAGAGAAGGATGTACGAATCAGATTCCGTGTTGATGGTGTTCTACAACAATACTATACAATACCGATAAAGTCATTACCTTCTGTTATCTCGCGGCTGAAAATATTGTCTGGAATGGATATAGCGGAAACAAGGCGTCACCAAGATGGTCGCTTTAGACATGACGCAGATAGTGCAATTGTTGATGTTAGATGCGCTACATATCCCACACCTCAAGGTGAAAAAATAGTCATGCGTATCTTAGATGCTTCACGAGGACAAATTGCTTTAGATAAACTTGGTTTTAATGATAAAATAACAGCACAATGGGATAAAATTGTACATGCTCCGCATGGATTGGTATTGGTTACAGGACCTACCGGTTCCGGTAAATCAACAACATTGTATGCTACGTTAAATGTTATCAATTCTGTTGAAATAAACGTCTTAACTGTTGAAGATCCCATTGAATATCAATTGGATAATATTAATCAAAGCCAGATCAATGAAAAGGCCGGCATAACCTTTTCTGCTTCATTACGCGCAATGCTCCGTTTAGACCCGGATATAATTATGGTTGGTGAGATGCGTGATCGTGAAACGATTGAATTAGCAATACGTGCTGCATTAACAGGTCACTTAGTTTTCAGTACGTTACACACAAATGATGCATCATCTGCGTATACAAGAATTTTAAATATGGGTGTAGATGCCTTTTTAGTGAGCTCTACTGTTCGGGCAGTGTTGGCTCAGCGATTAGTACGCCGACTATGCCCACAATGTAAAAGAGCAGTTAAACCTACAACAGCAATGCTGAAGTATTTAAAAATTAAAGATAATTTTAAAGGACAAATATTTGAGCCGGTTGGTTGCTTTGCTTGCCGGAATAATGGCTACGCAGGTCGAGCAGGAGTTTATGAACTATTAATACCAACAGATGAAATATCTGATATGGTTAATAAGCATGCAACATCTCATGAAATTGAAAAAGTTGCAATACGGGAAGGCATGGTCACTCTAAATCAAGCAGCACGGCAATACGTATTAGATGGTATCACATCTATTGATGAAATGTCACGTACTTCATTAGTTTAGGAATAGTATGCAATATTTATTAGGTATTACTTCATCCAAAACAGTAGAAAATAAAAAATTTATCTCTGATGTAACCAAAGTACTATCAAAAAAAACTACAAATATAACAAAAGGACGTTCATATTCGTCAATTTTATCTTATACGGCAGTCGATAAATATGATGCTATTTGGGTAGACTGGCAAATATTAGTCAACAATTATTCGGATTTTCATAAACGGCTTCTTCGTATCAATAAACAAATTCCGGTGATTATTTTTAGTGAAGATAATCAAATCAGTGGAGAACTATGTACGAATAGTGAATTGCTATTTGCAGTAATTCCTAAAAGCGAAATACCGAATAGAATTCCTGAAATAATTAAAAGAATTCAAAAATATCACTCATTACTTAAGGATGCATCAGAAAGTTCACGATCGTACCTAAAACCAATTGGTTTTAATAATTTCATAGGTAATGCTGATTTAACACTTTTAGTATATCAACAATTAATAAAAGTATCTCGGACCGATTTTACAACATTGATTTTAGGGGGTAGCGGTAGCGGAAAAGAATTAGCTGCTCAAACAATTCATAAATTTAGCATTCGTCATAAACAAAATTTGGTTTCATTGAATTGCGCCGCAATTCCTGCAACATTACAAGAAAGTGAATTATTTGGATACGAAAAAGGCGCTTTTACAGGAGCCGATCGCACAAAAGTAGGTAAATTTGAATTAGCTAACAATGGAACATTATTTTTAGACGAAGTTGGTGATATGCCATTGGATTTACAGGCAAAACTGCTAAGGGTACTTGAGGACAACACTTTTAGTAAAGTTGGTGGCATAAAGGAGCAAAAAGTTGATGTACGATTTATCGCTGCTACAAATCGTGGTTTGTCTAATATGGTAAGCAAAGGTGATTTTCGAGCTGATCTATTTTACCGATTAAATGTAATTCCGATTGAATTACCGCAATTATCTGATAGGGGTGATGATATTGTTTTATTAATATTAAATTTGATAGGTAAAATGATTAGCAAGAGTTCAATAAAAGTAAAATCCATTTCTTGGGCTTTGATTGATCGATTTAAAGAAATGAAACTGCATGGCAACATTCGCGAATTGGAAAATGTTTTAACTCGAATACTTTTTCATACCACCGGATCAGTTATTAATGAAAATATATTAAAAAAGATAAATTTAACAGATAATCAAGCTATTAGTAGCGAGCCGCAAGGTAACGACTCAAAACAGATTTTGCCATTACGGGAAGTTGAGAAAGATATGATAGAAAAGGCTCTTGAGATATATCCACATAATTTATCAAAAATTGCTTCTATACTGGAAATATCACGATCATCATTATACAGAAAATTAAAGAAATATGAATTGCAGGAATAATCAAAGTATAAATAGAATTTAAAATGACGCAATTTCAGGTAAAATCAGTAAACGAATTCGGTAAAGTTATCGAGTCGGTTGTCAATGCAGAAGATAAAATGCATATTTACAACCAAGCTAATGCCAGGAATGAGAGCGTATTATCTGTAAAGAAATATAAAGAACCATTTAGTTTTGCTCAGTTGCAAAACAAATTTTATCGTGTTAAACCGCAGGAATTGGAAAATTTCACTTCTCAGTTGGTTGTAATGTTAAAAGCAGGTGTTCCATTGATAGAAAGTTTAGGAATAATCGGTAATCAGCTTGAGTCGGCAAAAATGGAAGAAATTGTACAAGACATTATTAAAAAAGTAAATGGCGGAATGATATTTTCTAAGGCTTTAAACCATTACCCAAGAGTTTTTAACTCTTTATATGTTAGCATGGCAAAAGTTGGAGAAACAACTGGTTCTATGGACACTGTTCTTGAACATGTTAAGAATTTTTTACACCATGATATAGCTATAAAGCGAAAGGTAAAATCCGCAATGCGATATCCAATAATTGTAATGTCAATTTTAGTCATCGCTTTTACTGCGGCAATAGTGTTTATAATTCCTCAATTTTCTACAATGTTTGCCACGGCAGATATTGTATTGCCGCTTCCAACCAGAATATTAATATTTTTGAGTGATATGATCACAACTTATTGGGCAATTACTCTATCAGTTGTGGTGATTACAATATCACTATTAAAGTTCTATTTAAACAAGCCGGGCGGAGCTTATCAGTTTGATACCTTGAAATTAATGATGCCGGTGTTTAAAAATATTGTATTGGAGTCATCCATAGCACGGTTTGCACATGTTTTGGAAACATTAAGTAAAAGTGGTGTTAAAATAATCAAAGCTTTAGAAATTACTCGGGAAACTATCGATAATCGTGTAATCTCCAGAGATATTGAGAAGGCTACAGAAAAAGTTTCTAAAGGGATCTCAATTGCTGAAGCTTTATCTGAAAGTAAACATTTTCCACAAATGACTTTAATGATGATTGGAGCCGGTGAACGATCTG
>JAUWFQ010000007.1 GCA_030606865.1 bacterium | reverse complement strand
CAAAGATCTGTTAACGGCATAATTGGAGGACCATTCCAAGATAGTAAAAGTGAAATATTCACAAGAAATGAATTGAAAAGATTTTCTTTTATTTCGTATTTAGGTCCTATATATGATAAGGATAAGGATAAATTTTTCAATACAATAGATGTATTGCTAATGCCTTCTATTCTTGAAGAAGCTGAACCTTTAGTAATACACGAAGCAATGTCATATGGCATTCCAGTTATTGCATACAATAAAGGATGTATAAAAGAAATTTTAAAACAAAATTCAGGAATAGTTGTAGAATTAAATATGAATTTTATTAATTATGCAGTTAAGCTAATAAATAATTGGATTAATAATCCTAAAATTTTTGATCTAATAAAAACAAATTCCCATAACAGCTATATTAGAACCAAAAATAAATCGAAAGTGACATTAGAAAACATTATATCTCAAATCACGAATAATAGTAGTAAATAATTATGTATCAAGTTCTTAAAACATTTAAAATTCCTAAAGGATTTAGAGGTAAAACAAAAATTTATATACAATTTTGGTGGATTATAAGAGGTACACTATTTCGTTTGTCACCGCAGTTTATGTATGGATGGCGACGCTTTCTGCTTCGCCTGTTTGGCGCAAAAATTGGAGAAAACGTATTAATTCGTCCTACTGCAAAAATCCTTTATCCGTGGAAATTAACTATCGGCGATTGGTCATGGGTTGGCGATGATGTAACCCTATATAATATGGCAAATATCAATATTGGTAAGAATTGTGTTATATCTCAAAAATCATATTTGTGCACTAGCTCTCATGACCATACTAAATCTTCTTTTGATATATTTGCAAAACCGATTGACATTAAGAACGAAGTTTGGGTAGCGTCAGATGTCTTTATCGCCCCCGGTGTTGCAATCGGACAAGGTACAGTCGTGGGTTTTCGGAGTACGGTTAATAAAGATTTACCACCTGACATGATTTGTTATGGAAATCCCGCCAAACCGATAAAACTGCGGCAAAACAAATAATATTTTAACTTATAAATTTATATGAAAATCCTAATTCAGAAAGTAAACTATACACTGCAATAAATCACTTATTACTTAATAAATTACAACACAGTATCATAAGTACTAATGCGCGAAAATATAGATAATAATAAAACTGTAAAGATATTTGGCATAAATTTCATTTATGGAGAATATGAAGATGCAATATATAGACTGAATCATGGTGCGTTGATGGTTGTGCCGGCGGCTCCAGCTCTTGCAATGATTAATTCAGATGCGAAGTATTACCAAGCACTACAAAAAAGTGATTTTGCGATTCCTGATAGTGGTTTTATGATTTTAGTTTTAAGATTATTTAAAGGAATAAAAATAAAAAAATTATCTGGTTTAGAATTCTTGAAAAAATTTCTAAATGAAGAAAAGTTAAAGCAATCTAATGGTATTTTTTTTATTGATCCAACATTGGAAGATTCCTTAATTAATAATGAATTTTTAAGAAAAAATGGGATTATATTAGGAAAATCTAATCATTATATTGCCCCCATTTACAATAATGATAATATTATAGACACTAAATTGCTTGATATCATTGAAAAGAAAAAACCAAAATATATTATAATTAATTTAGGAGGGGGAGTTCAAGAAAGATTAGGTTTGTATCTAAAGAACCACTTATCTTATTATCCTGGAATTATTTGTACAGGAGCTGCAATAGCTTTTTTAACAGGTAGACAAGCAAATATCCCAAACTTTGCAGAAAAGTTCCACTTAGGCTGGCTTTATAGATGTTTTGAAAATCCAAAAAAGTTTATACCTAGATATTTAAAAGGTTTTTTATTACTACCATTATTAATAAAAGAATCAATAAATAAATAAAATAATATGTAGGTTTGAATGAAAACAGCATTAGTATGTGGTGCCGGTGCCTTTATAGGGAGTCATTTAGTAAAGAGATTAAAAATTTTGTAAGAGGAATATATCTTAAATATCCAGAGTTTGCCCAAACTGTAGCAGACTAATTCATTATTGGGGATTTAAGATATCCCGTTGTTGTAAGTAAACCCGTTGTTGTAAGTAAAGTAGTGTTTGGACCATTTCAAAATATTTCTCTTACAAACAAATTAGGAAGTAGGTCAGATATTGGAAATGGTCTTGATTATATGTATTAATTCGTAACAGATATGAGCGGTGCTGGATTTGTTTTTAGCTGAGATAATGATGCAAAAATTATGCATAATTCAGCACTTATTAATCTTAATGTGGTCGGATGAGCTATTAAGCATGGGATAAAAAAAGATTTTATTCATCTTCTGCTTGCATTTATCCTGAAGGAAAACAATTAAGATCAAATAATAATTGTACGGATATAGTATAATAAAAAGGCATAGACAAAACAATCTATGCCTTTTTTATACAATCATAAATATATGTAATTAATACTTATATTTTTATATTTACATACCCGTTATTCAATTTATTGAATCGTTTAAGTAACAAATATAATTTAAAAATTTTATGAAATCAAAAAAACAAATCTTTTATAGAATTATTAAAAAAGTTGAAGATATTGTATTTGCCCTTTCTATTTTAATTATTTTTCTACCCATCATCATTATAATAATTATCTTATCTTTTTTTATTCAAGGCAGGCCAATTTTTTATATTTCTGAACGTATAGTTGGTCTTCAGAAAAAGATACATATAATAAAATTTAGAACGATGGTTAAAGATGCTAAAAACCCAAAATGGGGACTCGAAGAGAAATATATGAGAGATGGATATTTGGATGTACCAATATATTCAGAGGTATATACTCCGTTCGGAAGACTTTTGGAAAAAACTCAACTTGTCGAAATTTTACAAGTATTTCATATACTTTTAAACCATATGAGCTTTGTTGGGAACAGACCATTACCTGAAAAGAATGTTGAATTACTTAAAAAGAAATTTCCCAATACCTGGCAAGAAAGATTCAAATCACCCGCAGGTATGACAGGTATTGCGCAAGTTGCAGGAAAATTTAATCTTACTTCTGAACAACGACTAGAATTGGAATCCTTATATTCTAAAGTCTATCATGAGGGTAACATCTTAAAAGCCGATGCATATATATTCTTTTCAACTATAATTTTACTTCTTTTAAAAGATGCAAGTGCTTACAGATCTTATGATAGTGCGAAAAATGTTTTAACTGCTTGTTTAAATAAATAAATATCTCTATTTATTTTTAGAGAATTTTTTAAAAGTAATATCTATACTGTAGGTTGGTAAAAAATCTCCATGATCTGACTCAAACACTCCCGGATTAAAAATACCAAACGCTAATTTTAATTCGTGAATAAACTTCGGTAACTTTATAATACCTGAGAGTGGTAAGTAAAGAGCAACATCAAAAGCTGTTCCTCTGGATTTAAGTGTACTATTTGTAATTCTTAGTATATTTACAAAAGCACCACCAACAGTTAACAATTTGCTAAATTTTATATTATACAATATTTGTGGAAAAAATAGATCATCTACATCGCTGACTGTGTAATGGCGCCTTCCGATTGCTGAAGCCAAATCTAGATATTTAGAATCAATAAATTGATAAAATAAGCCATAATAGTAATTGTCCTGATGATCAGTTTGGTGGGCATAATAGCCATGGATATCAAGATGGTTAGTCAATCCATAACCAATTACAATGTATGTTTGACCAAATTCTATGAGGTCAAATGGATTCCAAGTAAAATCAAGTTCTAATTGACCTTTGCCGGTAGACGTACCATGATCATAACCACCTGAAGAAAATAACGGCATAACCGATAGAATAATTAATATGATTGCGTTTTTAAACATATTTATATCAAGATGATATTAAGCATTGATTGAATTTAATTATTTTTACTCAACAATAATTAGTAAGTTATCTTTTATTATTTACGAAAGTAAAACAGTAATTTAGATTCATTAAAATTATTGTAGAAGGAATAATATGCTAAAATTCAAATTATTGACCATTATTAACCTAATTTTAATTTCATTTCCAAATGCTCAAATATTCGTACAAGCAGATCCTTTCTATTTATTAGAACAAGAGAAGAAGTTATTCGCTTCGCAAAAAACTATTTCAAAGAATTTTCTCATAAGACCTTTTTTAAATATTGCTGATACCAATTTGTATGGTTCCTGGTCTGTTGGTTTTAGAACCGAATTATTTTTTAACGACAACGCTCCTAATTTAGAAAATACTTCTGACAGATGGATTGGCAAAGGTATGTCTTTTTTCCAAGGATTACAATTTGCATATACCAATAAGTTTTTATCTCTTAGCTTTGAACCATATTATTTTACAAATCAAAATAAAGATTATGCTAAACGTTGGCAGGATTTTTTTCATAGTCTGCATGATACAGTTAAGCCAAAAAGATTTGACCAACCATATCGTGAGCTAAAATTTTCTAGACTAAATGATAATCGCCCACATGGCGATGGAGTATATAGTAAGACGGGTGTTCGTGAGGCGCAAATATATTTACATTATAAGGGTTTAGGCATAGGCTATTCAAATGCTAATATGTGGTGGGGCTCGGGTTATCATTCAAGCCTTAGCATGACAAATAATACCACAGGCTTTCCCCATTTAATGATTGGCACAATCAAGGAACAACGCTATAAAGATTTCGGAATTAATTTCCGCTATTTCTATGCTGACACACTCAAAGAAAATCACGCGTTACCGCACTTTACTTCCATCTTATTTTCAATTACCTATTATTCAAAACCGATTATCACATTAGGCTTCTCACGTAATTATTTATCCGGTGGGAGATATGCCGAAGGAGAAACAATCACTCGCAAAGAAGCCATGCTATTACCGTTTGAAAAACTATATCTTAAAGATAAAGAAGTTGATATTTGGGATCAGACGCTTACCGGTTATTTAACTATGACTTTCCCGCAGGTAGGATTAAAAGTATATGTTGAGTACGGAAGGAACGATCATGCTTGGGGTCAAGATGATTTTATCAGACAACCCGATCACACGGGAGCAAGTATCATCGGATTACGAAAATACGGTTTTTTCAATAACCCCTATTTGGTTGGCGGTATTGAATACGCCAATTTAAATAAAACAAAATATTGGAATGACCGCCCCAATGCCGACTGGTATGACAGAATTAATTATGATTATTGGAGTTATAATGGTCGCCATTGGGGCGCTCACAGCGGACCTGATTCCGATGATTTCTATATCTATTTTGGATATATGAGTGACAAATTAACTGTGATTCCATCTTTTAATTATGAACGACATGGCGTAATTGATAATAAAATCCCGGAACGTGAGTATTCCTATCAAGATGAATGGTTGAAAATTGGTGGTAATTATGATTTTTGGTCTGAAGTGAAAATTGAATACCGCTTAGACTTGCGATATAAATATAAAGGATTCAACATTAATTTTTATTACGAAAGAGAAAAAATACATAATGACCAATTCCGCGCATGGGCTGATAAAGCGTTCCATGAGCGAAAATCCAATGTTTTCTGGTTTGGTGTTGAACACCGGTTTGATAAGAAAGAAATATCAAAACTAATTAATCAATTTATCAAAAAGAATTAGAGAATCATTTTCCCCTTTTAATTGATATATGACTTCCGTTTCAATTATCATCGTAACTTATAATTCTGAGAAGGAAATCGTTAATTGTATTAATTCTCTCCTGCCTCAATTGAATGAAGTAAATAGGGAAATCATACTAATTGATAATAATTCTATTGATAATACAATTTCCCTTATTAATGATATTGAAAATAATAACATTTCAATAATTCAAAACAAAGAAAATTTTGGTTTTACTAAAGCCAATAATCAAGGTATCAAAAACGCCAACGGTGATTATATACTTTTACTCAATCCTGATACAACTGTACCAAATAGTACAATTAATAATTTATTAAATGAAATAAAAGATAATAGTAATTGGGGTGCAATTGCTCCGCAATTACGTTTCTCTGATGGGAGGATCCAAAATTCTTGCAGACGTTTTCCCCGTCGGAGAGATATAATTTATGAATCAATTGGGTTAAGTAAAATTTTTAAAAATTCAAAAGAATTCAATTATTGGAAAATGGGTGATTTTGATCATAATAAATCTAGATTAGTAGATCAACCAGCAGGAGCCGCTTTATTAATTTCCAAAAAGGTTATTGATGAAATAGGTCTACTTGATGAACAATTTCCAATGTTTTTCAGTGATGTCGATCTATGTAAAAGAATATGGGATGCAGGCTATAATGTGCAATACACTACCAATTCTTTTATAACTCATAAAAGCGGAGCAAGTGTGTATCGAAAACGCATTAAAATGATTGTAAGCTCCCACTTTTCATTTTGGCAATACTTTAATAAATACAAAACTAAATTATTAGATAATGTTTTAAACATATTAGTTGGAATATTTCTTTTAGCTTTAATTCCTTTCAGAATACTACTGAATCTGCTTTTTCCTAATCTCATTATACGGGAACGTCGCTCGCTATAATTTCGATTTTATACACTTATATAATTGAAATTAATTAACTAAATGAATTAATATTTATACTTAAATATCTGAGATAAATATATCTTTTATTACAATTTTAATACAAAAATACAATTCGAATAACCTCATTATAATAGGGATGTAAATGAAAAATATTTTAGTTACCGGAGCAGTCGGACAAATTGGTTCAGAACTTACTATGTCACTTAGAGAAAGATTTGGAAATGATAACGTAGTGGCAGGCGGTCGTAAAACAAAACCAAGTGAAAAACTGTTAAATTCGGGACCCTTTGAAATAGTCGACTGTGTCGATGCTCAAGAAATCGCAAATGTTGTAAAAAAACATGATATTGATACAATATACCACCTCGCTGCCATATTATCGGCAGTAGCCGAAGCAAATCCGGTTTTAGCATGGAATGTAAATATCAATGGATTATACAATGTTTTAGAGGTTGCACGTGATTTGAAATGCGCTGTTTTTACACCAAGTTCCATCGGAGCATTCGGACCAACGACCCCATTAGATAATACTCCTCAAGATACCATACAAAGACCAAATACCATGTACGGAGTAACTAAAGTAGCCGGTGAATTACTTTGCGATTATTATTTTAAAAGATTTGGAGTTGATACAAGAGGTGTTCGTTATCCGGGAATAATATCAAATGAAACATTACCAGGCGGCGGTACAACCGATTACGCTGTAGAAATCTATTATGAAGCAATTAAGCATAAAAAATATACATGTAATCTTCCGGCAGGAACTTTCCTCGATATGATGTATATGCCTGATGCAATCAAAGCCGGAATTGATTTAATGGAAGCTGATCCCACAAGATTAAAACATCGCAACGCGTTTAATGTAACTGCGATGAGTTTTGACCCAGAAATCATCGCAGCAGCGATAAGAAAACATATCCCGGAATTCACAATAGATTATGACGTAGATCCGGTAAAAAAAGCTATTGCAGAAACTTGGCCTAACAGTATGGATGATTCCGCTGCTCGAGCAGAATGGGGATGGGAACCTGAATACGATCTTGAAACAATGACTAAGGATATGATAGAAGTATTATCAAAAAAATTATAATTTTCGGAGAAATTAATGTCAATTACAAAACTAAATAAAATTTTAAATGATTCTGTTGCAGAACTCAAAGCAAAGGGAAGTGCAAAAGGCGATGAAATGGTAATCACCGGTATGAAACCTGCCGAAGGGAAAAAAGGCGTACGCTATTTTGTTGAAGGTTATGGAGATACAGAATTCGTAAAAATGAATTCAAATTCATATCTCGGCATGTCTTTACATCCTAAAGTGATGAAAGCTGAGGAAGAGGCTACAAGGGAATTTGGAGTTGGACCCGGAGCAGTAAGATTCATCAGTGGAACATATAAACATCATATTGAACTTGAGGAAAAGTTAGCAAAATTCCATGGTAAAGAATCCGGTATGATTTTTAGCTCTGCTTATGTTACAAGTTTGGGTGTTTTAATGCCGCTTGCCACCAAGGAAACTGTCTATATCAGTGATGAATTGAATCATAACTGTATAATTCAAGCAATGCGGCTTTCTCGTCCGTTGGGTAAAGCCATTTATAAACATAATGATATGGCTGATTTAGAAGCCAAAATAAAGGAATGGGCAGGCAAAGCAAAAAGAGCGTTGGTTGTAACTGATGGTATTTTCAGTATGCGCGGTGATAATGCACCTCTTAAAGAATTTGCCGAACTTTGTGAGAAATACGATGATCAATTTGAAGAAGGACTTATCTCAATAATTGATGATTCGCATGGAGTAGGTGGCTTCGGCCCGACAGGTCGAGGTACTGAAGAGTATTGTGGCGCTAATGTCGATGTTATTATCGGAACGCTTGGTAAAGGATTCGGCGTAAACGGCGGCTACGTGGTTACTTCTAAAGCAATTACCGAATACTTACGTCAAACTGCGCCTATGTATATTTATTCTAACCCAATAACTGTATCTGAAACTGCAGCTGCTTTAAAAGCACTAGAAATATTGGATAGTCCGGAAGGAATAGAAATACTCAAACATCTCCGAAAAATGACAAAAAGATTTGAAGCAGGTTTGCACGCAAACGGATATGAAACAATCGAAGGCGATCATCCGGTAGTTCCGCTAATGGTACGAGATACACCAAAAACGGCTGATATGGTCAATTATTTAACTGAGTATGGAATAATGGCAACTGGTTTAAACTTTCCGGTTGTTCCCAAAGGAGATGAAGAAATTCGTTTTCAAGTCAATGGGAATCATACCGAAGCAGATATTGACTATGTAATTGATGTTCTTAAAAATTATAAAGAAACGCATTAGTTTCAATTAATTATAGGAATGGTTTCTAATAATATAAAATCGTTTATTAGGGACCTTCCTAAAGTTGAACTGCACCTTCACCTAGAAGGCGCTATCCCATTAAATACCCTTTTACAATTAATTGAAAAGTATATGGGGAAAAAACATATTACGCTCAATGAATTAGAACAAAAATTTACGTACACCAATTTTGATAATTTTATAGATACATGGTATTGGAAGAATAGTTTTATTCGCGAATATGATGATTACCAATTTATTGCGGAACAAGTAGCTCTAAATCTAGCTGAACAGAATATTCGTTATGCTGAAATTTATTTTTCCCCCTCCGATTTTACTAAAATTGATTCACAACCTCAGGAAATTGCAACATCAATTCGCAAAGGATTGAACAAACATTCTGATAGAATTACAATTAATCTTATAGCTGATTTAGTACGTGATAGTGAACCAAAACTTCCGCTCCTGAATAAAATATCGGAAGTACGAGACCAAGGAATAATCGGAATTGGTTTGGGTGGTGATGAATTACAATTTCCTCCGAAATTGTTTACGGAAGTATTTCGAAAAGCAAAGAAAATGGGATTTTATATCACTTGTCATGCGGGTGAAGCTGCCGGTCCCGATTATATTTGGCAAGCTATTAGAGATTTAAAAGTAGATAGAATTGGACATGGAACCAGTGCAATAAAGGATAAAAAACTAGTTAAATATTTATTAGAACATAAAATCCCTATTGAGATGTGTCCTATTTCCAATGTGAGAACATCAGCAGTAACATCTTTGGATGAACATCCTATTTATAACTTCTACAAAAGTGGAATGCTAGTATCAATTAATACTGATGATCCTAAAATGTTTAATACTACTATGGAAAAAGAGTATATTTCCCTGATTGAGATATTTGATCTTAATTTATTTGATATTTATAATCTTGCTCAAAATAGTATTGAATCTGCCTGGTGTCCCACAAATACTAAAAAGGAATTAAATAGTGAATTGGCTAAATATTATAAAAGACTCGTAAATTAATCAGTTTTAGTAATCTCTGTTAAACAAGCTGGGAAAGGGTATTTAATAACTGTTGAATTACCACAATTCCAAAATTTAAATACTTTGTCTTCATTTAGGCGAATTGTAGTGTCGGCATCAACAATTTTTATTTCAATAGCTCTTTGGTAAAAGAAACGTACATTAATATATACACTATCTTCGTTTTCAGGAAGATAAATCGCCCATTTTCTTGAGTCATTAGTTTGAATCATTGGTCTATTGCCAAATGTATAACGCCAGAACCATCCGCTATGTTCAAAACGGAAGTTTACACCAACTTCACCGTTATAATTATCATATCCATTGCTTTCATAATAATTCCATATCGTTAATTCATGCTTTATATATTGTGTTATTGTTGGGCTTCTACAAGAAATACAACAAATTAATATTATCAAAATGATTTGTTTGTGCATAAAAATCATAATATTCTTAAACTATTTAAAAGATACGGTTAGTAAATTGATATATACAAATGATAAATAAATATAAAATTAATATTACTCTATTATCCGGGAGTTTTAATGGACACTAATCAATTAAAACAATACATACGCCACAAAAAAACCGTCACCTCCAGATATCCTTTTGACGATACAACTTTAGTATTCAAATTTATCAACAAAATGTTCGCGCTAATTGCCGAAGATGAAACTCCTTTACGCATTAACTTAAAATGTGATCCGGAAAAAGCACAGATTTTGCGTGGGATGCATAAATCAATTATACCGGGCTACCACATGGATAAGGAACATTGGAATACAATAATCCTTGATGGGAGCTTTCCTGATAAATTGATTTACAAATTAATTGATGATTCTTATAATTTAGTTGTAAAGGGACTTAAAAAAGCCGACCGTGGAAAACGGCTATAATTATATTTCACAATATAAATAGAAATTGACTGCCAAACCGCATTTAAGGTATATTCGCAGACTTTTTTAGGTAATAAAATTCACATTTAAATGAACAAAAAACTAACTCCAAGATATATAATTATTACAATCATACTTGCATGGGCAATTTATTCCCTATGGCCTTCAATTTCTTTTCAACAAATGTCCGAGGAAAAGAAAGAAACGTTTCGTGAAGAAGGAAAATTAAGAGCAATTGAATCTAAGATAATTAAGCAGGGACTTGACTTAAAAGGCGGAATGTATATTGTCTTAGAAGTCGATTTACCCACTCTCATTAGTGGTCTTGCAATTAATAAAGACAAAAATTTAGAAAATACTCTAAACAAAGTAACTAAAAGGTTAAATGAGCCTGATGCGGACTTCTTTAATTTATTTACAAGTATTTCCAAGGAAAATAATCTTCGCTTAGCGCGATATTTTCATGAATACGGCGCTTCTACCGAAGAAATCATTAGTAAACTACGAGATGAATCGGACGATGCAATTAATCGAGTACTCGAAATTCTTCAAAACCGGGTTGACCAATTCGGTGTAGCCGAACCGACAATTCAGAAACAAGGCAGTCAGCGTATCATCATCGAATTAGCCGGAATTCAGGATTCAGAGAGGGCTCGTGATTTATTACAAAGCACTGCACTATTAGAATTCTATTTAGTCAAAGATGCAGAAATCACACAAGATATGTTAATTCGAGTAGATAATATTTTAAAAGGAAATAAGGACTTAGCTGAAGTTTCTAATGAATTACCTGAACAAATAGAACCACAAGAAGAAAAAGTGGAGCAGGTAAGCGAAGATAAAATAATAACTGTAAGTGAATTATTTGGTGATTCTGAACAAGATATTGCAGTAAACGGAGATACTAGTGCTGTAATAGATCAGCGATTGTTTGAAGATCGTCCGTTTTCATCATTATTAAGAGATTTCGACAGAGATCTCGGTGTACCTGAGTCCAATGTTTATGCAGTAAATAAGATATCAGCTCTACCGGAAGTTGTAGAACTTCTTGAGTCTACTTCAAGTAAATTTTTATTAAGTAATAAAGTTGTTGAAATAACTGATGCCAACGGAAATCAAGTAAAAATATATAGATTATATCATTTGGAAAATGAACCGGAATTGACCGGCGGAGTAATCTCTGATGCTAAAGAAAGCATCTCCGGCATGGGAAGTGATATTTCAGGACAACCAGTAGTTTTGGTAGAAATGAATAGCGATGGCACCAAACAATGGTCACGGATCACAGGTGCCAACGTAAATCGTCGAATCGCGATTGTCCTCGATAATAAAGTTCACATGGCACCAAATATTATAGAAAAAATATCTGGTGGCAGTACGCGTATTCAGGGTTTTGCTGATTTAAACGAGGCTAAGGATATCGCAATTGTGTTACGAGCTGGTGCATTACCGGTACCTGTGCAAATAATCGAAGAACGAATTGTCGGACCATCCTTGGGAGCAGATTCAATTAAACAAGGAACTCGTTCTGTAATTATCGGATTGATCATCGTTATGATCTTTATGTTGATTTATTATAAAATCGCCGGCTCTATTGCTAATTTTGCCCTCATATGGAATCTGATTTTAGTATTATCTATTTTAGCGCTATTACAAGCGACATTAACGCTACCCGGTATTGCAGCATTAATTTTAACGATGGGTATGTCCATCGATGCAAACGTAATTATTTTTGAGCGGATTAGAGAAGAATTACGTAAAGGTAAAACTGCTCGTGCCGCAATTGATGCCGGTTATAACCGTGCACTTACAACTATTATCGACGCAAATATGACTACTGTTATTGCGGCGTTAGTATTATATCAATTCGGAACAGGGCCAATTCGCGGATTCGCAACAGTTCTATTTTGGGGAATTGCAATTAGCATGTTCACAGCGATTTTCGTAACACGCACAATATTTATGTCAATGACAAACCGTAAAAATTTACAGAAACTAAGCATATGAGAATTATAAAAGACACAAGTATAGATTTTATGAGACAAATGCGGTTAGGATTTATCCTATCCGGAGTAATTATTTTTATAGGTTTGGCTTCTCTATTACTACATGGTGGACCAAAACTTAGCATTGACTTTGAAGGTGGAACTATGGTCGCAGTTAATTTCACAAAAGAAATGGATATAAACGATATTCGTAGTTCATTAAGCAGTGTTAATGTCGAGGGTATTAATTACGATTACAGCAAACAGGAAATAAAACATTTTGGCAGTCCTTCAAGTATTTCTGTAAGGCTTGCAAGCCAGGAAGAGGAACACGGTAATTTAGCTCAAGCTGTGATTGACCACTTTTATGAAGCATTTCCTGAAAGTGTGCCAGAAAACACTAAAGATTTTATATTAAGCATTGATAAGGTCGGTCCTAAAGTCGGTGCAGAACTTAGTGGTAAAGTGATCATGGCAATTATCTCTGCTCTCGCCTTAATCCTCATTTATATTTCGATTAGATTTGAGTTTAAATTCGCTTTAGGTGCAATTGCAGCACTCGCTCACGATGTTCTAATAACTCTTGGTATCTTTTCAATTCTCGGTCTGGAAATATCATTACCGATTATTGCTGCATTTTTAACAATTGTTGGATATTCGCTGAACGACACGATCGTTATTTTTGATAGAATTCGTGAGAACATCAAAACTCGCCGCCGTGATGATTATTTAACTATTATTAATACTAGTATTAACGCTTCTTTAAGTAGAACAATTATTACATCATTAACAACATTTTTCGTGGTGTTAATATTGTGTTTATTCGGTGGTGAAGTAATACATAATTTTGCTTTCGCAATGATGGTTGGTGTAATAGTAGGTACATATTCCAGTATGTATATTGCCAGTCCAATTGTAGCATTACTTCACACAAGACAAAAGTAACACAAACTAAATATATCATAAACTTTTACATCGCCCTGTATATCGCAGGGCGATTAAATTTCTACCATAATTTAGTATGAAAACCAAAATATATATTGCTTATGCCCTGCTCTCAATAATTTGGGGAACGACTTGGCTCGCACTTAAAGTTAGTCTAAACGAAGGAATGGTACCTTCGTATGCAGTCGGAATACGGTTTTTACTTAGCGGATTAATTTTTTGGGGAATCATGTTTTTCCGTCGTGAAAAATTACCGCTAAATAAAAGAGCCATATCACTTTACCTGCAATTTGGATTCCTGAATTTTGGTATTAGTTATGCCTTAACATATTGGGCGACGCAATTTATTTATTCCAATCTAGCATCAATATTGTGGACAAGTTTTCCAATAATTACTACACTAATGGCTCATTTTTATTTACCAAATGAAAAGCTAAATAAAAAGAAAATTATAAGTTTAGCATTGGGTATAGCAGGAACTGTTTTCATTATTTCTCAAAGCGGAAACTTAGGTGGTGAAAATGTAAGTATTGGTATTGTTGTAATATTAATTGCAATAATAGTTGCATCCTGGCCAAATGCCTATCTTAAGAAATACAAGTCTGAAGTAAATACATTTCAATTAAATGCAATGGCACAAACTATTGGCGGTATATTTCTATTGTGCATCGCAATTTTCACTGAACCGGGTCAAGTTATGATCTGGACTAAAACCAATATTTTGGCTACAGCATACTTAATTCTATTTGGATCGGTAATTACTTTCTCGCTCTATTTTTGGCTGTTCTCATATTTATCTTTGACGCAGATTACGTATGTTACTTTTTTTTCACCCATTATTGCTATTTTTATTGGATGGATATTTTTAGACGAACAATTATCATTTATGATATTAATTGGTGCAAGTTTAATTATTTTAGGTGCCGTGTTAGTAAATTATCGTAGGAAATAATATGATTTATTATACTCAAATTAAAACACAGATTGGAAACTTAGGGTTAGTACGGGACGACAACAGTTTCTTGAGGGTATATTTACCAAATGAAGATATCTCGGAACAAATATTACAAAAAATATATCCAAATGTAGATATTATTGAAGATAAATCCGGTTTTGAAGACGTAATCAGTCAGCTTACCGAATATTTTGATGGAAATAGAAGACACTTTACAATCAAAACAAAAATGGAAATGCCTCAGTTCTATAAAAAAGCATTAGCGGAAGTCGCAAAAGTCCCCTACGGTGAGACAGTATCATATAGCCAAATTGCACATAGACTAAATAATCCAAAAGCCGCCCGAGCAGTTGGCAGCGCTAATGCTCGCAATCCCTTTCCAATAATTATTCCATGCCACAGGATAATTGCAAATAATGGTAAATTAGGAGGTTATGGCGGTGGATTAAATATGAAAAAATATCTTCTTGAATTTGAAAAGGAAAATTTAAATACACACTAACATGGCAAAAAAAAACAAAAGAAAAAAACCTGTAAGGTTAGTAAGAAATAAATTTCTGACCGGAATTCTCACACTATTACCTATTTACATTACATACCTATTAATACGTTTCATCGTTGGAATTGCACCTGATATCCCATATTTAAAAACAATTCCATTTTTTAGTAATAATGAAGTCATGGCAAGTATAATAGAATTTCTAGTTGCTCTATTAGTTATAATTTTTATCGGGCTTGTAGTTAGTAATGTAGTCGGAAAACGATTGTTTGCCTTCTTTGAAGGTATCATGGAAAAATTACCGTTAATCAATACGATATATACTTCATCCCGACAAATCATGCAAACTTTAACAATGCCCGGCAAAGGGAACTTTAAACAAGTTGTTTTGATAGAATATCCTCGAAAAGGTTTATGGACATTAGCATTTGTAACTGCATATTCAAAAAGTAAAAACGGCGTACAATATGTTCATGTATTTCTCCCGACTACACCAAATCCTACGTCAGGATTTATGTTATTTGTAAAAGAGAAGGATGTAAGACCATCAGGATTGAGCATTGAGGAAGGACTAAAAACCCTCATTTCCGGAGGTATGATCGCGCCAGATAAAAATCAACTTCCGTAAATAGGTAATATATAGTAAAATGAGATTATGAGTATTGAATATTTAGATGGAATTCGGCTATACCGTGTATTATCGGCAGGATTGCTGAGGGTGCTTGAGAGAGAAGACTATCTAAATGAAATAAATGTTTTTCCCGTTCCCGATGCAGACACCGGAACAAATATGGCATATACACTGTCAGTTATTAAAGACGATATCCAACAAAATGTTCATTCCAATATTGCTGATATGAGCAATCTCATTGCTGATTCTTCCTTAGACGGTGCTAGAGGTAATGCGGGTTCAATTCTTGCTCAATTTCTTGTTGGTTTAGCTGAAGGATTACAAAACCATACTAAAGTGACAACACAACAATTTGCAGAAGCAGTAAAAATTGGAAAACAATATGCATATCAAGCTTTACTTAATCCGGTAGAAGGAACAATTTTAACTGTCATAAGTGATTGGTCTGATGCACTACATAGATTTAGTGATAAATATTCTGATTTTGTAGAAGTTTTCGCTCGTGCCTTAAAAATTGCCCAAAAATCAGTAAAAGAAACACCAAAAAAATTAAAAGTGTTGGCAAAAGCTGGTGTTGTGGATGCGGGTGGACAAGGTTTTGCTGATCTATTACAAGGAATTCAAAAATTCATAAGCGAAGGTAAAATACGCAAGATAAGTATAAGTATTCCAAGTTTATTTAAAAAACCTAATCTTAAGGAAATAAGTTTTAACGAAAAATATCAATATTGTACCGAATGTATTATTATTGGAGACAGTATTAATAGAATTAAATTAAAAGACCAACTCATGGTGCTTGGAGATTCGTTAATTATCGCCGGATCAAAACACAAAGCTAAAGTGCATATTCATACAGATAGACCAAAAACAGTATTTGAAATATGTCAGAGTTTTGGTAAGGTATCTAAAGATAAAGCTGATGATATGCTTCAACAACAAAAAGATGCACATAGGCAACATAAACGCATTGCCTTAGTTGTTGATTCAACAGCAGATCTTCCCGACAGCATATTAGAAGATAGAAATATACATGTTGTCCCTGTACGATTAAATTTTGGAGATAAACATTATATTGATAAAGTCACACTGACAAGTGAGGAATTTTGGGATGAGTTACAAAATAATCCAATTCATCCAAAAACAAGTCAACCATCTCCCGGAGACTTTAGAAGGCAGTATCAGTTTTTAGCAACACATTATGAGTCCGCTATTTCAATTCATTTACCGGCAATAAATAGTGGAACTATGCAATCTGCTTTAACAGCTTCAAAGACGCTAACTAATTTTCCTACTACCGTGATTGATTCTAACAGTCTATCTATTGGAATAGGATTAATTGCAATTCGCGCTGCAGAAGCAATTAATGCAAATAAAACTCATGATGAAATTATTAACGATATAAATAATGCAATCAAGAATACAAAAATTTATATTTTATTACACACACTTGAATATATTGTTCGTGGTGGTCGTATCTCTAAATCTAAAAAAACTATTGCTGATCTATTACACGCTCACCCAATTCTATCTTTAGATGAAAAAGGTAAAATAGTAACCGATGGTAAAATATTTGGTAAAAAAAACCTATATGATCGATTTCTTAAATATATTGAGAAAAAAATACCCCCTAATTCACAATATCGAATTGGAATTGCACATGGAAATTGTGAACAACGTGCTCGTAAATTCGAAAAACATTTTATTAATAAAATTGGTAAAAGCAGTGTATTCTTTTCACAAATTGGCCCGGGATTGGGAACTCACGCAGGTACTAATGCAATGGGGATTGCAGTCCAAATACAAGATAATCAAATAAATGATTGAATCATATATACAACTACTTTTATTACTTTTGCTGAGCTTTATTACCGGCTCAATTCCAACAAGTATTATTTTAGGAAAAATAGTAAAAGGGATTGATATTCGGGAACATGGCAGCGGTAATGCCGGCGGCACTAACGTTTTCAGGGTATTAGGATGGAAACCGGCTTTGATTGTAGTATTGATTGATATATTTAAAGGATGGTTACCAACAGCAATTTATGCCACGGCACTTTTCCAAGGTCAGCCAATTATTGATATTGGAGTAATTCAGATTTTATGTGGCTTTGCTGCAGTATTAGGTCATACTTATACAATATTTGCCGGATTCCGTGGTGGAAAAGGTATCGGCACCCTCGCTGGAATGCTACTTGCATTATTCCCTATTGCTTTACCACTCTGTATTATAGTATTTGTCATTACGCTTATTACCACCGGATATGTATCTCTTAGCTCAATTTTAGCAACAGTCGCTTTACCGATAATTTTACTTATACTTCCTCTTTTTGGAATTCAGCAAAGTTCATTATCATTATTGATATTCGCTTTGTTAATACCATGGTTTGCAATTTTTACACATCGTAGTAATATTGTACGCTTACGAGACGGAACTGAAAATCGCTTTGAAAAAGCGATGATATTCAAAAGAAAAAAATAGGTTAAAACTTCTCGCCAAATGCGAAATGGAGTGACTGCTCTACATATTTTCCTTGGTAAAAGGACCAACCATAATCCAATCTTAAAGATTTAATAACGGGCCAAGGAATGCGTATTCCAATACCGAGTCCTATCAATGGTGCTTGCTGAATTAGTTCAGACATACTATTATCAATTGTTCCAATATCGGCGAATGCCGCAATTGATAGTCCGAATTCATTATTATACTTAGTTGCAAATTTAGGAATAATTATTTGCCTTATTTCAGCTGAAGCCGTAATCCAGTTCATACCAAATCTATAAGATTGATCACTATTAGTATATAATTCAACTGTCGGTACCATCCATCCTCTAATTGTATATGCTCCTCCAAGGTAATCATACCAAACATCAAGATTTTTACTGAACGATAATAAACTGGCAAGATTAACACCTGCGACCATGTTCCTGCTACCACCAATCAGTTCCTTAAAATAGCTAGTCGATTGATTCCATACCAATTGGTTATTTTTATCACCTTTAATACCTAATCTATAAAAGATACTATTCGCACTGATAATTCCCTCACTTGGATTAGCATATAAATCCCTTGTATCATACATTATATTTAGATGTGGAATAACATACTGGTAGTTCTTAGTAATCGTTTCATTAGAATAAGTTCTATCAATTACTTTTAATCCTATTTTTGCCCTAATTTCATTCGTAAAATATTTGCCTAATCCAAATTGAAAATTATTACTATTAATATCATAGGGCAAAAAAGTATGATCATAAATATTATTCCCTGCTCCAAATTGAAATGATATATGGTCACCTGCAATCCAAGGGTTAATAAATTCAATACCAAGTGTGTTTTGTCCGCCATATTGACCTTGAATTGAAAAGGATTCATTCCTTCCTCGAAAATTATTGATCATTAACATTGCACCAACCGACCAACCCCATTTCTCATCATATATAGGTGTTATCATCGGAAAAAACCGCCATGATTCAATTAATGTATACCGTAACACAACTTCATTTTGATTTTGATTGAATACTTGCAATGTCACCATGCTGAATATTCCTAGATTTTCAAGACGTTGTCTATCTGCTTCAGCTAGTGAAAAATCTAATGGAACATTTTTAAGATGCTGAATTTCTCGTTTTAATATATACGGTTTTGTTTTACTCTGACCAATAAACACAATTTTTTTTACAATTGGGTTTTGACCAAAAACTCCAACAAATAACAAAAATAGTATTATAGTAGATAATCTAATAGACAAAGAAATATTCATAGTGCAGAGGGAATTTAGATAATGTAATTAATGATTAATTAACATTTATAAAAAAAGCCTTCGAAAGAAGGCTTTTTTTGAGTTTTTTGATTGACCTATTTTTTACGACCACGAGCCATTTTTGCGCGTGATACATCACCATCTTTATCAATAAAATATAAGTATCCACTTTCACGTTTTACATTGACAGTTACTACTTTTTCTGCATTGCCTCCGCCTTTTCCTGCACGAGCCATCTTTGAACGTGATACATCACCCTGTTTATCTAAATAATAAAGAAAGCCAGATTCTTTTTTTACTCCGCAAGTTTTTACTTTTTCAGCCATAATTTTTCTCCTATTTGTTATTATATTATAAGTCTAATGTCCTTCTCTCTAGGATAAGTGTACTACAATCTACGAAAAATAGCAAGATATTTCTCGTCGGAGTACCGACGAGAGTTTTTTAACTATTATTTAATATTTTAATATATTGATTCTAACCGATATTCTATTTAAATATTTTTATAATTTACGCTAATTTCCGCCTCAAAATTGCCCCGGTAGCTCAGCTGGATAGAGCAACAGCCTTCTAAGCTGTGGGCCACAGGTTCGAATCCTGTCCGGGGTACTTTTTTATCTACTGATGAACCGTTACTCCCCGTGCCTCAAGAGCAGGAATATAAGTGTTAATTGATGTGTTGCTTAGTGGATTATTCTCCAGCCATATTTCATCACCGCTATTAATTCCGCTATTATTGACTAAAGTTTCAATATCAACTATATCATTATCATGTAAGTTTAGTTTAATTAAGTTCACCAAATTCAGTAAGGGACTTATATCTACAACATCATCATGGAACATATATAAATATTTTAGATTAACCAAAACTGCGAGCGCACTAATGTCCGACACAGCAGAATTTGCAGAAAAATCAAGATATTCCAATTCAGTTAAATTGGATAAAGCACCAATATCAGATATTTGGTTATGTCCAGAATATAGTCTTTCCAATTTTGTCAAATTTGATACTACGCTTATGTCGGTTATGTCATTATAAAAGATATTAAGAGATTCAATGTTAGTCAGATTGCTTATAAAGCTAATATCAGTCATATGATTATTATCAAGTGAAAGATTTCTAAGATTTGTTAATCCTGCAATAGGAGAATAATCTGCTATTGAATTTCCATTTAAACATAAATATTCTAGGGCAATTAGATTAGACAGGGCAGAAATGTCATTTATCTGACTATATCTAGCCTCGATCCTGGTCAAGTTCGTTAAGTTTGAAAGAATACTTAAATCCGGTAACTGCAGAGAATTAATACTAATACTTTCTAAGCTTGTTAAACCTTCTACTACAGAGAGATCGTTTAATGGATTCCCACCAATAGCTAAATATGTTAAATATTGAAAACCGGAAATAATACTGATATCACTAATATTGTTATTACTTATTACAAGTGTGGTCAAGCCAGTCAAATTCATAAGAGTATTAATGTCAGTAATGTCATTTCGTCCAATATAAAGGTCTGCAAGATTAGTCAAACCTGATAATTTGCTAATATCACTAATATGATTATTATATACATCAAGGAAGGTTAAATTTGTACAATATTCTATTCCGGAAATATCGTTAATATCTTTGTAGCGCCCCTTTAGGGAGGTGATTGTTGCAAGATCGAGATTGGTGATGTCACCACTAGGTTTTACTAATGTTTCTCGTATTATCGCTTCAAAGTTCGCATCAGAGAATGTTACAACCGTTGCTGGCTCATCGTAATGAACCATCACACCACGTGCTTCTAGTTGTGGAATGTATGTGTTTATTGATATATCACTTAGTGGATTATTCTCTAGCCATATTTCATCACCACTATTAATTCCGCTATTATTAACTAACGGAACAATGTCTGTGATTTGATTATAATGTAAATACAGTTTAGTCAAATTTATCAAATCAGAGAGGGGGCTAATATCACTAATATTGTTACCATTTAAATCAAGCGTATCTAATTTTGTACTATATTCAATACCTGAAATATTATTTATTTCTCGGGTACTGCCAATTAATGTTGTTAATGTAAGTAAATCTGTACTCAGGATATCTCCTGTTGGTTTCTCCAGTACTTCTCGAATTAGTGCTTCAAAATTAGCATCCAGAAAGGTTACTACAATTGGATCTGAACCGGTTGATGTTTTTTTACAAGAAAAAATAAATAGGATTATAAATAATATTGCGAATATGCGACGAGTAACATACATATATGAACCTACATAAATATTGAGGATTAATATATCTTATATTAATTATTAACACACCAATTTTACAATATAATAAAAAGGGAGCAATAATTTGCTCCCTTTTTACCGTGTCCTCTGAGAACGGTGATTATCAGAGGTTATACGTCAAACCTACCAACACCTTGTGTGTTTCAATATTTTCATTAACTCCAGCAGGAGTATAAATATCCCAGCTATCGCGCGTCCAATCGCGTTTTAGATATGAAAAATCAAGACTAACATTTTTATCAACCTTAAAACTAACACCGACACTATAAGTAATGCGCTCGTCAGTTGAATCACGCAATGGCGGTGGTATCAACGTGTAGCCAGCCCGTAATTTTGTATTTAATCCGGGTAAGGTTACTTCGCCACCTAATCTATATTCAAGGACTTGATCATAATCACGTGCTAATATATTATTCTCATTAACGATATCACGATAATCTTGGTCATCCAATTCCCATTCTGAAACCTCAAAACGTGTCTGTGACCAATCGCGATAACGCGCAGCGGCTGATACGGTAATCAGTTTATTCGTAAACGCCAATCCCGCATCAAATATAAACGGTGTTTTAACATGGTAATCAAAATTACCAGTATCCTCAGTTGGATCACTAGTACCATCATCAAAGACTAAGTCATCACTAAAAGAATGAGTTTCCTCAACATAATATTTGGACGGTAAAGTAATAACTCCTCCAACTCTCAACATATTATTAAGGTCAACCATACCACCAAGTTTTAGATTCAGAGCATAATAATCTGACTGTAAATACTGATTAACTGTATATTCATCAAAATCACCGGGATATTCATAATACAGATCATCATCGTCAAATTGGGAAAATCCAAAATTGTATTCTTCTTTACCATGTACCAATGATGTTGTTAACCCAATTGTAAAGTTAGGAGAAAGCGCAATGGCTCCACCGAGGCTCCACTGACGTAAACCACCCTCGCTACGGACTTCTTCTTGTCTATAAACACCCTGATCAAATGGATAAAAGTAGATATCACCGTTATCATCTTCAATCTCAAAACCGATGTCATTA
The DNA here is from genome assembly GCA_030606865.1 of bacterium. Taxonomy (GTDB): domain Bacteria; phylum Fidelibacterota; class Marinisomatia; order Marinisomatales; family JAHJCW01; genus JAHJCW01. The sequence continues at coordinate 11,909 of JAUWFQ010000007.1, read as the reverse complement.
GAAATATCTCCAAATCCTTCAAAATATAAGTGATCATCATAGTCTAATACTCTGTTATAACCGCCGGCTATTACAAAACTACCTTGGTTAGTAGGTAGTGGCATCACAAATCCGAGTGATTTGAGTTTGGTAAATCCTTGATTATTTGATGTTAAATTCCCCATATATAATGCATCATTAGAAAATTGCATGTGAGACAATTCAGCATAAATACCGGTTTTATCTATGGAACCTAAACCAGCCGGATTCCAATAAATTCCCGAGTAATCATTTGCCAAAGCAGTGTAAGCACCGCCCATCGCTAAAGCGCGCGTACCAAATCCTTCTTCATTTTCCGTAATATGTATTGCATCATAGGCACTTTGTCCGCTCACCATTCCAATGGTAAATAGTATTCCTATTGTCAGCTTAGTTATAAACATTTTCATTATTTTCCTTATTTCTATTTTCTTCGTGATCTACTGCTAGAATTACCACTTGACGAGCTACGTGAGCTGGAGGCTGCTGAAGAAGATCGGCTACCGCTATTTGAGCGATATGATAACGATCCGCTTGACCGACTCGAGGAGCTACGGTTTGAACTAGTCCTGTTGTAGCTCTTTGCCGATGTCGATTTTCTACTCGGTGTTTTTGAAGCATACGTCTTTGATTTTGTAGTTATTGCTTTCGTAGATTTAATCGCAGAGCGCGTCTGTTTCGTATAATTACTTTTAATGGTACTTCTTTTATTTGAAACGGTTTGTTGCCTTACATATTTCTGTGTTGATGAACGATTTACTGCCATCTGTTTTCGAGATGTTGCTCTCTTTACAGTTTGTGTCCTATTATTGCTTTTTTGAGTACTTGGTCTAATCGTAGTTTGAGTTCTAACACGTACAGAATTAGTACTCACTTGTGAAGTCCGATTTAAATTACTACTAGTATTTTTTCTGGTAGTAGAGCGGACTCTTGTATTCGATTTCGTATTCTGTTTACTGTTATTTCTTTGCACATCATCTGTTCGTGTACGAGTTCTTTTAATTTCTGTGCCAGAAGATTTTCTTGGAGCTCGTTGTTCTATACTGCTATTAGATCTTTTAATCACAGTTCGTTTCTTTGTAACCTTCGTTTTAGTTCCACTTACCGGATTAGATACTCTTTTTGTATATTCGTAATCATTATTGGTATTGTTCCGGTTGCGATAGCTGTTTCTGTCTCTAGTATTGCTTCCACGGCGATCCCAATCGCGTTTATCGCGGTTATAATTTTTGTTATATTTATAATACCCGTAGTAATCTCCGTACCAATAACCACCCCAGTTGTTTGAATAATGATGTGACCAATAATATCCATGATTATAGGAATACCATGGGCTGTAACCCCAATATGGATCGTAATAAGAGTAATCCCCATACCAACCTGTATAATATCTATCCCAGTGATAGGGTGAGTAATTATAATAGCGATATGGTCTATAATAACGATTACCCCATGAGAAACTAATATTCCAGCATAAATCATTATAATATGGGTCATAACTATCATAATAGAAAGGATCATCGTAATAATAATGATGATATTCCTTTACTTTTGTAACAGGAGTATTAATTGCAAAACCTTTTTGGTAAGCTGCCGAAAAACTTGAATCATCTTCTACATAATTTATATTTCCATATACATCTTTATAGTAAATGTTTCCATCTTCATCTTGATAATAAACCAACGAATCAATTTCCGCCGGTAACGTATAAGTATAGGTTCTTGTTTCATATGCAGGTCGTCTAGTAACCTTAACTTTTTTAGTCAATTCCATCTGTGTGTAACATCCTTGCAAAATCAATACTGCACCTAAGGTAGCGATTAAAGTTATTGAATATTTTATCTTTTTCATTTTTTCACCTCATCGAATTTTATATTCTACTTTATTAGACACAATAACTATGCCAAAGTTAAATAATATTTACATATCCATGTAAATATAGATATATCAAGTATTTATCTATTATTTACTATGTATTTATAAGGGATTATGAGAACAATGTGCATACTATGTATGCGCATCAACTGTATACATAGTATACAATCTAATCAAGGTTATAGCGTTTTAACTTTTTATATAAACCTGCTCTGCTTAAACCTAGCTCAATAGCAGTTTTACTAATATTCCCTTGATTTGATTCAAGTGATTGTGAAATGTATTTTTTTTCAAATTCTTCGACAAGTTTTGGTAATGATGATAATTGAATATCAGACTGAAAATCAGGTATTGTGCTTATTATTGATTTACCCGCTTCCCATTCTGTTTGCAAATGGCTTAAAGATAATGTTTGCTCATTGCCGGATAATATTACAGCGCGTTGGATCATATTCTCTAATTCGCGAACATTTCCCGGAAATTTATTGGATAACAAATATTTTATAGCGTCTTCAGAAAAACCTTTAATCTCTTTACCGGCTTGAATCATATATTTATTTAGGAAATAATTTGCGAGTAAAGGTATGTCATCCATTCGCTCTCTAAGTGGTGGAACCCGGATTGGAAACACATTAATTCTATAATACAAATCTTCTCGGAACTTTCCTTGTTGGACTAAATACAGCAAATCTTTATTGGTTGCAGAAAGAATCCTTACATCAACTTTTATTGTTTTATTTGATCCAACAGATTGAAATTCTCCTTCCTGGATCACTCGCAATAATCGTTGTTGTAAAGCCGGAGATGTATCCGATAATTCATCCAAGAATACAGTTCCTCCATCAGCTACTTCAAACAATCCTTTTTTATCCGATGTAGCATCGGTAAAAGAACCTTTTTTATGTCCAAATAAAGCGCTTTCAAGTAAAGTATCGGGTAAGGCGGCACAATTTTGAGCTGCAAATATTTTATCTTTACGAGGTCCGTTAAAATGAATGGCTCTGGCACTCAATTCTTTCCCCGTTCCGGTTTCACCCGAAATATAAACCGTGGTGTCAGTTGGTATGACTTTTCTCATTAAATCATACACATCCTTCATGGCTTTACTTTCACCAATTATATTTGAAAAATTGTATTTTTGTTCTACATCTTTTTTTAATATAATGTTTTCATTACTCAACAACTGATTGGCGACTTCCAACTCATACAATAACTCTTTATTTTTTTTAATTAACTGATAACGTTCAACCGCTCTTATCATCACCAATTTTAAATCTTCCGGTTCCCAAGGTTTTTCGATGTAATAATATATTTGTCCGTCATTAACAGCTTGTATTACCGCTTCAATATCGGAGTAACCCGTTATTAATACGCGAGTTGTATCGGGTTGAATTTTTCTTGCTTCGTGAAAATATTCCGAACCGGTAAGTCCCGGCATACGCTGATCGGCTAAAATTGCTGATACCTCTTGTTCACGTAATACTTGTAATGCCGATTTGCCATCTAATGATAAAATAACATTATAATCATGCCGCAAAGTGCGATTGATAGAATTCAGGACATGTTGTTCATCATCAACTATTAATATTGTTGGATTCATCTATTATTTTTTCTTTGGTTTATATGGAATTGAAACGATAAATGTTGTTCCGTTTTTCTTTTTACTTTTTACTTTTATATCACCGCCATGTTCTTGAATAATTCCATAACTGATACTCAAGCCTAAGCCCGTTCCCATTCCAACCGGTTTTGTTGTAAAAAATGGTTCAAATATTTTATCAATATATTTCTTAGAAATTCCTTTTCCGTCATCTTTAAATTTAATAACAACTTTATCATCTTTAATTGCAGTTGAAATGCAAATATTCCCGTCACCTTCGATAGCTTGTATTGCATTCAGCAGCATATTTAAAAACACTTGGTTTAGATGCCCTGGCATACAACTGATTTGTGGTATATCAGAATAATTTTTATGCAATTTAATGCGATTGTCCAATTCCTTTTCAATTAACATAATGGTAGAATCTAATCCTTCATGAATATCTGCATATTTGAACTCCGCTTCGTCTAAGCGAGAAAATTTACGCAGATTCTCTACAATTGTTTTTACACGCTCGCTGCCTTCGATACTTTCCAAAATTAATTGATCAATATCCTCTTTAACATATTCCGCGGAATCTCCGATCTTTCCTCCTTCGCTTTGTTTCAGTAAATCGATATATTTTTGCAGTTCCTTCATATTGGCATATAAATACCCAATTGGATTGTTCAATTCGTGAGCAACACCGGCTACCAATTGACCCAAACTTGACATCTTTTCACTCTGAATTAATTGAGATTGAGTTTCCTTTAATTCAGTAAATAATTCTTCCAAATTACGATTCTTTTCTTCTAATTCATTAACATAGCGCTTTTGCACTTGCGATTCCGTCAATGATTTGGTTAATGCTTTAGTCTCTTCGATATATAAATTATTCTCTATTGCTAGCGAAGCTTGATTGGCTACAGTTGCCAATAAAGTAATATCTTCTGATTGGTAGAATTTAGTGTTTTCATTACTGATTAAAATTAGAATCGCGTATAGTTTTGCCTGTCTTTTTAATGGAATAACAAGATCTATATCAGCAGGGAATTGTTGCAACTCCTTAACTATTTTTGTCTCTGTGATGCTATTATTTGCTAAAAGAATCCTAATCTGCTCGTCTGAAAAAGTGATTGTATCCCATTTTATACTATTCGGTGTTGAAAAATATTGTTTGCCTGTTTTTCCGTTTTTTATCTCAACAACACCGGTAAATCTTGCTCCTAAAGAACTTTGAATCATGGTAACCAACTGATTATATAATTTTGAATTATTCCTGATAAAAATAAGGTCTTCTGAAAATCGATGTAGGACACGTCTGTATTCAAACCGCTTATTATTCACTTGCCGTAACTTTTCCATAAATCCGGTTGTAAAAATAAATATTACCAATATTACAAAGATTTGCACTCCCAGTGTTTCCGCCAAGGGACGATTGCGCATTCCAGACCAGAAAATATATAAAATTGATAGAATTATTACTAAAAATATTGCGGTCTGTTTTGATTTCCATAAATATCGCTTAATAGCGAGAGAGGTAAATATACCTATCATAATAATTAATAAAAGTATCAATCCTAAATTATTTAAAAAGGAAGGCTGTCGAATAACCGAAGCAATAAATTGCTGTGCACGTTTTGAATATTTTAATATTCCGGTAACTTCATCAATCTTGATAATCTGATTAGGGATTATATTATTTAATTTGATCTCTCTTCCCAAAGGAAAAAGCGCTCTAAGGGCATATGTTTTATTTAATTTTACTCCAAAATGTGCAGTTAATTCACTCGCTGATAAATAACCAGAACTGCTTGAAATCTCTCTATATCCTATTAATTGGTTACTTCCGACAGAATCAGATTCCTCAAATAACCATACTTTGGTACCTACAGCATCTCGATTACTGTAAATCCCTTCCAATTCAAATCTAAGATAATTACTATTCTCCAAAGGATTTACATATAGTTTACTATACGTATCTTTATTTGATACAAATAAATCCAAATCTCCATCATTTTCCAAATCTGCTACTGCTGCACCTGTGCTGTAATTTGCATCAGGGTATTCGTGATCCTTGATCTGCTCTTCGTAAGCTAATTGAAATTTCATATTCCCTTGATTAATGAATAACAGATTTGGTCCAATATTTGTAAAAAATATATCAAGTAATCCATCATTATTGAAATCAGCAATATTTCCGGAATATGCCGGATAATTATTAAATAGTAATGAATTATCGGTTACATCGGTAAACCCGATAGTAGTTGTTGTAGAATTAAAATCGTTACGATATAATTTGCTGGAATTATTACGATCAGTTACCAAAATATCTAAATCACCGTCATTATCCAAATCACCAAAGGTAACACCATTTGAATTCAATGAATCGGTTAAATGAGTAATAAGTACAGACGCTCTTTCGAAATTATTACCCCTATTATTGATAAATAACATATCGGGTTCGAACCAATTGCAAATATATAAATCGGGGTATCCATCGGCATTCAAATCGCCAAAAGCGGCTCCCTGACTAATATGATGACCATCCAAACCAAACTCATCCGCTAATTCAGTAAATACTTCCGGTTTTGATTGAACATATAAATGATTTTTGCCATGTTCATCAGTAATAAATAAATCTAAATCACCGTCAATATCTATATCCGCCCATATTCCTGCATTTCCGCTGATAGGGTGTTCCAAACCGATGTTACCAGTCACATTATTATAATCAAACACTTTTTGTTGTTTATAAAGTGTAGTTGTTACACCCCAACCAGTAGTTAATACATCATGCAAACCATCATTATTAAAATCAATAATACCGGCACCCAATTCTAAATTTTGCAATCTATGCGGCGCTAAATTTCCACCTAAACCGGTTCGGATCGTTTGATCTCTAAAAGATAAACCAAGACCACGATTTATTAACAATCGATTTAATTCACGGAAGCGCGTTACATACAAATCGGGTAAACCGTCATTATTAATATCGCGGAATGCGACGCCATAAGCATCATCAAATTCCGGAATGATGGAAATATTACCATCCTCTCTAGAAAACATATTGCTAACCCAACTAGTATCAATTGCGCCCGCAAATAATACATTAGTAATTATGATTAATAGCAATCCGGCAGTTTGATTTCTAATAAATTTCATTAAATGTTATATTTAAGCTAAAACTGTTCTTTTGTTAATAGTCTATATTATATTTAACCAGTTAATTTAACGCAAAGATTGTATTGCCCGCTTAAATATTCAGTTATACGACAATAAAAAAGACTCCACTTTCGTAGAGTCTTTTTATTCATAACTTGGAATAGCTATGATCTTTTTGTTAGTAGAGGAAAAAATTTATTTTATAAATTGAGCACAAGCGAGTAATCATCCTGACTAATTTTATTATAAACTATTGTCGCACCTGTTGGAAGATACTTCCATTTTCATGATTTATTATCAGACCAATTTTTTGAATCAAACCACGCTGCAGTATTTTTTATTGTTAATTGTGAGGGGTCAGGAACAGATTTGTCCCACCCTACAGCCACACTATCAACCGAAGATCCTATAACAGAAGCATTGATCATACTGTACATTGCCTTTACTTTGGCATCATGAGCATGATTTGTTAAACTGGTGTAATATGGAACTACAGTAAAAGTAAGAATGCCAACTATTGCAAAAAGCACCACCATTTCTATTCCGGCTATACCGTCTTCTCGTAACCAAAACATATATTTCCCCCGAGAGTATTTTTAAATTTAATAATTATGAATTTATTTATAAAAAAGACCTGCACTGAACAGTGCAGGTCTTTTTATCAAATTACTATATTAGAAGGTTGGCGTAATTGTATAACCTGTATTTACACCGCCCACTGTAACAGGAGCATAAACTAATGTTCCAGTAGGTGCTGGTGCATAGGTCCATGTACCGGCTCCATTATCGGTCCAATCAGGAATGAAACCTTCTGCTGTCATATTTGCAATCGTAACAGTAGCTGCAGGTGGATATGCATAGGTACCAGCTGTCATTAATTGATCAGAAGCCCACATTGTAACAGCGCTTCTCATTGTACCTTCAACTGCATCCATATTTGCTTGTTGTGCATCATCTACTACATTAATAAAGGCAGGAACCGCAACGGCGGCTAAAACTCCTATAATCGCAATAACTACGATTAATTCTATTAACGTAAAACCTTGTTCTCTTTTCATTATTCTCTCCTTTTGTTAATTTAAACCATTTGAAAATTCTTTATATATCAATAGGTCCTAATTTCCAATTATATCTTATCGTTACCATTATTCAAACAAATACCGTGCCAAACAGTCATGTTGTTGTTATTAATTGAATTACGTAAATATACTAAAACTTAATTCCGTACTACATTGATACACTCTGTGTCAATATGACACACTTAATATAAAATCCCATCTACTTCCGCAAAATGCGGAATATTTATCTATCGTAGCTTTAGCGTAGATAGACGATGGACGAGCAAGGGTTTGGAAACATGTATTGATAAAATATTAATGAGTTAAATTAATAGAGTCATTGCGAGAAGCGTAGCGACGCGGCAATCTCCTACCATCATGAGATCAGGGGGTTACTTCACCCCCGCATCCTGCGAGGTATTCGCAATGATAATGTGTGGTTATACTAAATAAAATGAAAAATATAGTAGTATCAATCCTATTAGGACTAAAACCGGACCAAATATATGACGGTTCAGAAAAACTTTTTCATCGGCGAGTATAAGAGTTTTACTTTTTCTTTTCACACCAAACTCTTTATTCAAAGGTTCGCTAATTCTGATTAAAAACTTTGGCGCAAAAAATATTAATAATCCTCCAATCATCAATATTGCTGATATAATAAATAGAATAATTGCTAAATTGTTTTCCATAATAATTCCTTTAAATTTCTTGTATTGTACCGGGTAAAACTACCCAGGGTATGGTAAGAGGCTGTGTAAGTCCACCGCCTAACCCTCTACCTAAAAGAACTCTTTCATTAAGATTAATATCAGCAAACCATGATATTCTGTCATTTGTAGCACTCAGAATAAAAAATGTACCATCAAATCTTGGAAATGCACTGAATAATGTTCCAAAATTATACGGTGAATTAGGAGAATAAAGAACACCGCTCGTACGACTAAGCCAACCAATAGAAGCGAATGTTCCAAATACATAAAATTGACCAAACATTTTAGAGCCAAGAGACCATCCCGGTGTTGTAAGATTTCCCAATGTATATATTTCATTTACATAATTTGACCAAGTACTCTTTGGATAATTAACACTCTCTCCAAAATTCACATAATTTTTATTTACATTGCCACTTGAAATAATAATTATATTATCGGGTACGGTAAACGAAGGTACCATCCAAAACCAATCGCCATTAAGAGTAACATTTCCATTTACAACAATTAAACCTGGACTTCCAGCAGTATTATTATCTATAATACTTGTTCCTGAACCAACGGTACCGTCAATTATTAAATCACCATTAACAAATATTCCACTATTGGTAAAGTTTACATCCTGCAGATCAATACCTCCGGGGTGTGTACCAATATTCAAAGTTGTGTTACCAAAATATTCACCTGCAACAGAGTTATCTATTGCTATATTGCTGGCTGTGGTGATCAGATTGTTATAAGCAGTATGATTAAATACAGGCATAGTCAGTGGAGGAATTCTGGTTTCTGTATAATTATTTCCACTTTGGCCGGGGGGGGGAGGAGTTAAAGTGTGCCCATTAGGAATAAAAAAATTAACCACAGAATCTCGCCCAACTCGTGCCAATGACCAGCCCCAAAAAGATTGTATTCTGACATTATCGCCTATATATAGATTACCGCCATCTATCTCAGAAAAACCGGTAATAGTAAAAGTGGCACCACCAACATTTTGTATTATAGAATAAAGTGGGCTTGTAATGTTTATGGAAGCAGCTCGTTGAGCGCCACCCCTGTCACTACCAATAATCACCTGGCTTTCTATTAAAATATTATTTTGATCTATACTAGTAACAGTAATATTGGGAAAATTGGCAGTAATGGTTGGAAGTATTCCAACTCCATTAGTACTTATCATATCAGCTGCCATCTGCACTTCGGTAACTGCTCCCCAATAGGCACCTTGCCCTGAATATAATTCCGATACACGAACATTTTCTGTTCTTACAGTATTTGCCATAAACAATATAGTTAAACCAAGTATAACACTAATGACTGTTGCCGTGGCAGTGAAGGCAAAACCACTTTCATCCGTTATAAATTTAGATCTATAATTGAATTTTATCATTATGATCCTCCCCCGGAAAATCTATAATTCTCAGGAAACGCATCTGCAACATAAGTATAATTCCTATTACCCTGATTATCGAGCATGTTGAGCGTAAGTCTAACACGACGGGTTCTTAACCTATCTGGAGAACCAAGTGGAGGTGGCATATTAAAATGACTTTTTTGATAATACTCAAATAGGCCCGTAACATTTGTGCTTAAGACAACCGGTGCGCCAACACCAACACTCCTCTGTAACTCATTACCTACAATTTGATATGTGATGGTTGTCAATACACCACCTATAACAGTATTAAATTGGATTTGGTTTGCTGTGGCTAAAGTTAAATGTGGTTCATTGTTTATAAGTTCAAACTCTCGTACAAATTTTATTGTTGCATTATATCCATCCATAAGTAATTGTTTTTTAATTCTATTTTCTTGTAATATACCGAATATTGAGACTAATAAATAAACTAAAATTGTAGACACAATTCCCACTATAACTGTAGTTACAACTAGCTCAATGAGCGTATATCCGTCACTTTTATTTTTAAAAAACATTAGGCGTTACAATAGCTGAAAGTATTATAGTGTTTGTTAATAATGGATGACTAACGGTCACAGTCACTCTTTTAAAATTAGATGAAATATTACCGGTTAAAGGTACCATCGGCGGATTAAAAGGATCAACATAGAATACAATTACTGTAATCGCAAATCCGACTCCGGCTACTCCAAAATTAGCTTGTCCTGCAGGGTTTAGCATAAAGTCATCTACATCATCATATAAGCCCGATCCATCCATACCTAGGTTACTAGCAATTATCCATGGCGATGTTGCATTTTCATCAAAATTTACCGAACGGATGATTGACATCATACTATTTGCTAAAGATGTAGCACGAATTTGTAGATCTCTGTGGTCAAGCTTTTGTTGTAAATCATCCATAATCCGCATTGTTGCTAAAAAAGCAAATGATAAAAATGTGATACCAATCACTAAGTCCATTAACGCAAAACCAGATTGTGATCGAAAATTACCTTTGAACATAACCAGTTTCTGCATTAACTGTAGTTGTATGGGTATTGATCCCATTGTTCAAAACAACAGTTCCGCCTTCACTAGGTGTTCCCCACCAGTTAAATGAAATTGAAAGCCCTGCAAATGAAACCGATTGAAGTGCAATTCCAATGAAATCTGTGTTAATCATAAAAGCACCAGTCGTATTTCGAGCGGGATCATATAAGGGAGTACTTGCTGGAGGGGGAGTAGTTCCGAAGGACATTTGATAGCTGTTGGTGGCAATATTAAAAACGATCCAAGTATTAGTATGTTGAGATATTGCATAATCTCTGCAATAATTTAAGTCATCATTCAGTTTTTCAACCGCATCATATAATCGTTTTGTTCTTAATGTATTAGTCATCTGTGGTACGGCAACAATAGTAATAATACCTATTATAACAATTACAATAATGATTTCTATTAATGTAAAACCACCAGAATGACTTTTATAAAATACTTTCATATTAAGCGAATATTAACCCCCAATTACTTCCGTCATACTCCACATTGGTAAAAATATTGCCAATGCAAATACTAATAAAAATGCCGCAATAATAATTGTTAAAAGTGGTTCTATAGCTGCTGATAACCCTTCTATTTTCAAATCTACCGATGTATCATATTGCTCTGCAATATTGCCCAACATTGCTTCTAAAGCCCCAGATCGTTCACCGGCTCCAATCATCATTAAAGTCATTTGTGGAAAATGTTTACTATCAGATAAAGCTTCAGCAATTGAGATACCTTTAGAAACTTTTTCTGTAGCCTTCTCAATATCTCTGGAGATTACACGATTCTCGATAGTTTCCCGAGTAATTTCTAAAGCTTGGATTATTTTAACACCACTTTTGCTTAATGTTTCCAATACATGTGCAAACCGTGCTATGGATGACTCCAATACAATATTTTTAAACACCGGCATCATCAATTTCAAGGTATCAAACTGATAAGCTCCGCCCGGCTTGCTTAAATAAAACTTTAATAGTGATATTATAACCACCGTAACTGACAGGGTAATTGCCCAATATGTTGTGATCATATCACTCAAAAATATTAATATTCT
>JAUWFQ010000034.1 GCA_030606865.1 bacterium | reverse complement strand
GATTAGAGAAAATGAAGGGGAGCTCACCAACAAGTATTTCACCAAATTTAATTAAAGGAATACTTTTTATTGTAGCTTGGGTTGTAATAATAATAATTATCCGGAATATTACTATCGGAAACAAAAATGACGATACAAATGCACAAACCAATCAAATAATTCAAAATGTGGCAAGTATAACAAGTTTTGAACAATTGCAAACAGATTTTCTTGAGATTAGCTCTCAACAAACTGCTATTGAACAATCATTTCCCTTAATAGTTAAAATTGTGTCCAAAAAAGCTCTTGGAATTGTTTCTGTACAAGATTTACTGGAAGTAAAATCAAATCTCATTGCCGCCGGGGATCAAAAAACATTTTCATTTGATACAAAACTTGATATTTTACTACATCACACCGAAGGCGTTGCCGTATTTATTAACGGAGACACAATTCGAGATATTAAACTACAACAAACACCTGTTCGATTAATATTTTCAGTTGAACCAAAATCCGTTACAATAAAGCATTACTCTAAAACAGACTAAATCTACCCACATAATAATCTATACCACTATTCTCTAATCAATTAGAGATAATAAATATTTTTAAAATATTTATTGACTAAAGTGGTTTATCTGACTAATATTGTGGGTAATAGTGGGTAATATTCCCTATTATTACTGGTGAAATGGTGAAAAAAATAACGCAAAACTCATTTTTTGGTCAATATTCCTATTCGATTGATACGAAAGGTCGAGTGAATATTCCTGCAAAATTTCGACAAGTTTTATCTAATGATAATGATAAAACATTTATCATAACACGTGGAGAGGAGCGCTGCATTTGGGTTTATCCATTAATTGTGTGGCAAGTAATTGTAGAAGGATTAAGTAAATTGTCAGCGGTCTCGCCAAATAATCGCCACTTCATACGTAAAACGACACGTTATGCATCACTTGTAGAGTATGATAAACAGGGACGTATCATGCTCACAAAACCTCTTATTGAATATGCAGGTCTTGATAAGGAAGTATATATAATTGGTGCATTAAATAAGCTGGAGATATGGAATCCTGAAACTCTTGATAAAGTAGATTCTGATGATACCAATATTGATGCGCTTACCCTCCATGAGTTGGCAAAAGAAATAATATTATGACCTATGGCGTCGTAAAAACCATTTCAGAACATCAACCTGTAATGGTTTCGGAAGTGATGTCATATTTAATAACTGATCCAAGCGGAGTATACGTTGATGGAACAGTCGGCTTGGGCGGACATTCTAAAATAATTCTATCTTCACTAAATCAAAATGGTCATCTTATCGGGATTGATCGCGATAATAATGCATTATCCGTTGCGGAGGAAAATCTTGCCCGTGTTGGTGCAAACTTTTCGTTATATAATCGTTCTTATACCGATACTGCTGTAATTATAAAAGAATTTGGTGCACAAACCGTAAACGGCATTTTACTGGACTTGGGATTATCGTCTGCCCAATTAAATGACCAAAACCGTGGATTTACTTATAACGGTGTTGGGGCATTGGATATGCGATTTAATCAACAATTTGGCATAACTGCTGAACAAATTTTATCATCTAAAACCGAAGCGGAAATTGCTGATTTTATCTTCCTGTATAGCGAAGAACGATATGCAAAAAAAATCGCGTATAATATTAAACGCGCTGAGAAAATGGTAACAGTAGACGACCTTAGAGAAGCCATTAGAAGGTCTACACCACCTAATAAACGAAACCGCACATTTGCGCGTGTATTTCAGGCCATTAGAATTATGGTCAATGATGAGCTTGATCAATTAAGAATATTTTTAGATAATTTTATCAATCTGTTAAGCGTTGGCGGAAGGATTGTAATTATTAGCTATCATTCTCTTGAAGACCGTTTAGTAAAACTTGCATTTAAAAAGTTAAAAACTGAAGATCATTTTTCAATATTAACAAAAAAACCTCTCGTCGCTACAAGCGATGAAATTGCCACTAATAGTCGATCCAAAAGCGCGAAGCTACGTGCAGGAGAATACATAAACTAATGGTAAAACAAAAATCTAGATTTAATCCGCGTAAACAAAGACAATTTTTGCATTCAATAATTCCTTTTTCTTTAGTCGTTGTTGCGATTTCAGGCTTAATTGCTTACTTATGGATTTATTCAGAAGTAGATGAAACTTTAAAGGAACTTGAGATTCAGCAATCGACTGTTGTTGAATTAAATGATGAAATAAGTAACCTAAAAGATAATATTGAATATTTGTTACGCGTTGATGTCCTCACTTCCCGCGCCAAGAATGACTTGGGGATGGTCTTTACCACACCCGAAACAATTGCAATATATGTAGATAAATCAACATTTAACGAAACCAAATGACTAGAATTTACCAACAGTATCAGCGTCGTATTTCGTTTCTATCATTATTAGTGATATTTGCGTGGGGGGGGTTAGGTTATAGATTATTCAATATTCAAGTAACAAATGGTGATAAATATCACAAACAGGGTCAGAAACAAAGTCAAACGAAGGTAATCTTACCAGCTTTAAGAGGTACTATATTTGATACAAATGGTATTCCACTTACGCGAAATATTATATATTATACAATTGCCGCTGATCCTTCGAAAGTTCAAAATAAAGAAAATATTGCAAAAGAATTATCAAAATTAACAGGTAAACCAGTTAGTTATTATATTAAAAAACTTAATAATAAGAATAATTTCGCTTATCTTGAGCGGAATTTGCAGAAAAAATATGCCCAACCTATAGTTGATAAACAGTTCGACGGAATTATTATCCAACGACATGCACGCCGTTCCTACCCTCAAGATAACATTGTCGGACAATTAGTTGGTTTTACAAATGTCGATGATGAAGGACTGGCAGGAATAGAACAAATCTACAATAACCAGCTTTCCGGTAAGAACGGTTGGATCATTAAGCAGCGTAGCGGTTCGGGAAATATAAATGTAAAAAACAATTTTCCAAAACAAGAACCTATCGACGGGGCTGATATTCAACTCACAATAAATATTGAATATCAATCAGTCTTGCAAGAAGAATTGTTAAAGCAACTTAAGAAAACCGCTGCGGTAAGTGCTACCGGTATTATAATTAATCCTCAAACTGGCGCTATCTTAGCGATGGCTTCGGTACCGGATTTCAACCCTAATCAGCCAAACAAATCACAGACCGAAAATCAAAAAATCAGAGCCTGTACAGATCAATTTGAGCCGGGTTCTACCTTTAAAATTGTAGCTGCAACTGCAGCAATTGATAAGAATCTAGTCAGTATTGAAGATGAATTTGATTGTGAGAATGGTACTTATCAATACAATTCTGTAACCATTAATGATCACAAACCGCACAATGTGTTGACTTTTGGAGAGATAATTGCACAATCAAGCAATATAGGTATTATCAAAGTTGCATCACATATCGGTGAAAAATCCTTGTATAAATATGCCCAAGAATATGGTTTTGGTACATCAACAAATATCGGGTTAAGCGCCGAAATAAGCGGGACACTGCGTAAGTTGAGAGATTGGAGTAAAATTTCCTTAGCTGAAATATCAATGGGACATGAAGTTGGAATAACAGCGCTACAATTAGCGATGGCTTATGCCGCGGTGGCAAACGGCGGGATATTATTAAAACCGTATATAATTAATAATATCAAAAATATAGATGGAGTTTCAATTTATTCTAAGGAACCAACAGTCACTAGGAAAATCGCTAATGAAAATGTTATGAATCAGTTATCGCAACTCTTAACTAAAGCTGTAGAAACCGGCACGGGAATTGAAGCAGACATACCGGGCTGGCAAGTTGCAGGTAAAACTGGCACTGCACAAAAATTTATTGATGAAGCTTATTCTCATACCAAGTTTGTTTCGAATTTTGTTGGATACTTACCAGCAAGCAAACCACAATTATTGTGTGTTATTACACTTGATGAACCAAAATTGGGATATCATTGGGGTGGAACCGGAGCGGCGCCTGTATTTAAACGGGTTATGGAACGTATTATAAATCTTGATGATTCCATTAAAATGCCTAAGAATATTATTAATGGCTCTACCAGGCATGAACCATTTTTAGTAGATAAGAAATTAAAAAAATCAAATAAGACATTTAAAAATGAACCGATTCTACTTTCATCATTTGCAAATGAACCAAAATCTATTTCAACATCTATAAAACAGCAAGAAAATAAAACGGGAATAGTGGTTCCTAACGTGAGAGGTATGAGTTTGAAAAAAGCTATCAATACCCTTCACATCTATGGGTTGGAATCAAAATTTGCCGGGTCAGGTACTGTTGTATGGCAATCACCAAAACCTGGAACTGTTTTAACTATAGGAACAATTTGTTCAATTGGATTGGAATAAAATGCTTTTAAATAAATTAGTAAAACATATTATTTCCACTGCTGAACACATTCCAGATATTCATATAAATGGTTTGTCAATTGACTCAAGAACAGTTGAAAAAGGCAATCTGTTTGTAGCTATTCCAGGAATAAAGCTTGATGGTCATGATTACATTCAACAAGCTATTAACAATGGTGCTACCGCTGTTATTACAAATGGTAGGGATGTTGGTACTCTTTCGGTTCCACAAATTAAAGTTGCTAATCCACGCCGGGCTGCTTCAATCATAGCGGCCGATTATTTTGATCACCCTACCCGCAAATTAACTGTCATCGGAATAACTGGTACGAATGGAAAGACGACTACTGCGTCGCTAATTTGTTCAATTTTTTCAACTGCCGGAATCAAAATTGCCCAAATGGGTACATTTGGTTTAATTGCAGAAGGATTTATTACTAAAAGAAATTTAACAACCGCAGACCCTATAACTTTACAAAGACAATTCTCCGAATTGTTCGAAAATGGATTTACCCACGTCGTGATGGAAGTTTCATCACATGCTTTAGATCAGTACCGCGTCGCTGATGTTGAGTTTGATTACGGCGTTTTCACAAATCTTACACCAGAACATTTAGATTATCACAAAACCTTAGATGATTATTATCACGCTAAATCAAAATTATTCAAGATGTTACCAATTACAAGTACGGCAATTTTGAACATAGATAATAAATATGGTAAAATATTAGAAAATGAGTGCAATGTCCCTGTTATAGCAACTTCACAAGAACAACAAAGAGACGTTTATTTTAAATCGCATCATATTTCTATGAATGGCATAGAAGGTATTATTCAAGCTGCTGATCAGACTTATGATATTAAATCATCATTAATAGGAAAATTTAATTTAGATAATATTTTAGCAGCTGTAGCGGTTGCTCATTCCGCAAATATCGTACAAAGCGATATTATCAATGGCATTGCAGCTTGTAAAAATGTTCCGGGAAGAATGGAAACATTTAGTATACAAAATGGTGGATTGGTAATAGTCGATTATGCTCATACTCCCGATGCTTACGACAAAGTATTAAGTACGATTCGTGAACTCACTAATGAAAATTCAAAGATTACATTAGTTTTCGGTGCCGGTGGTAACCGCGATAAAACTAAACGACCGGTTATGGCTTCCATTGCTGAAAAATATGTCGATCAATGTTTTGTTACACCAGATAATCCAAGATTTGAATCTGCAGATGATATTAATAAACAAATTATTAGCGGTTTTAAAAATAATGATTATGAAGTTTTTACTAAACGTGGTGATGCAGTCCGAAAAGGCTTAGTAGAATTACAAAAAAATGATGTGTTGGTGATATTAGGCAAAGGTCGTGAAGAATATCAGGATATAAATGGTGAAAAACTATTTTACTCCGATATAAAAATCATTAAGGAATTCACAAAATGAGAATCACGCTACCGGAACCAAAACAATTCTCTAAAGTGTTTAAAACTGTTACAAACACATCATTCGTAAAAACTGTCACAGGTATCAGCACAGACAGCCGCCAATGTATTGAAGGTGATTTATATATCGCGATTAAAGGTGAGAATGTGGATGGTCATCAGTTTATCAAAGATGCGCAAAGTGCCGGTACAGTTGCAACTTTAGTCGCGAAATCCACTGAAGCAATTAACGATATGCAACAAATTGAAGTAGAAAATCCCGTAAAAACCATCGGTGAAGTCGCTAATGCGTGGCGAAAGCGATTTGATGTACCCATTATCGGAATAACCGGATCAAATGGTAAAACCACAACCAAAGATTTAATAAAACATATCCTTAATTCAAATTATGATGTTCATGCTACAAAAGGCAATTTTAATACTTCTATAGGTGTTCCGTTAACTCTACTGCAAATGCAGGGAAACCATAACTTTAGTATCATTGAAATGGGTGCGAATCAACCCGGTGATATTAAAACACTTTGCCAAATTATCGAACCAACCGATGGTCTAATAACAAACATCGCACCTGCGCACTTAGAGGGTTTTGGGTCAATTGATAAAATAGCTGAGGAAAAAGCTGAATTATTCACCCATTTAACTAATGGTACCGCTTTTATAAATATATCCGATGAATGGATCAGTACTTTTACTACGAACACAAAATCAATAACCTACGGTTGTACCACTGGATGCGATTTTAGTGCAGATTACTACCGAGAATCCGATGGTAATATCATTCTAATCATAAATGCTAATAAAATAAATACAAATTCACAAAACATTATCTTCGCAAAAAATATTTTAGCTGCATCTGCGGTAGCAAATTCATTTGAAATTGATTGGAATACTATACAGGAGAGAGTTTTATCATTTACGCCAACATACGGCAGAAGTGTTATTGCAAAGTATGATAAAATAACTGTAATCGACGACACTTATAACGCAAATTACATTTCCACGATAGCTGCAATAGAACATTTGTCCCTATATCCTACTAAAGGACGACGAATATTTGTTTTTGGTGATATGGCAGAGCTAGGTAATTCTTCCAAAAAGTTTCATGAAAAAATCGGCGAAAAATGCCTGGAAAATAATTTAGATGCTGTTTTTACAGTAGGTACGCAAACTGTAATAACGGATAATATTTTAAATACCTTGAAATATCACAAACATTATGACAGCAAAGAGCAATTATCGAAAGAATTAACAAATTTTATACAAAATGATGATATTATTTTATTTAAAGGATCACGCAGTATGGAGATGGAAAAAATAATTCAGGAGGTTTTTAAGAAATAATGTTATATCACCTTCTATATCCATTATCCGAAGTATGGTCGCCGCTGAATCTATTTCAATATATAACATTCAGATCGGTAATGGCGGCAATCTTTGCGCTGGTTCTAAGCTTCCTCATCGGTCCTTGGGTTATTCGTCAATTGAGTCACCATCAAATAGGCGAAGAAATACAATCCAGAGGACCACAATCTCACCAAACAAAAAAGGGCACGCCAACAATGGGAGGCGTAATGGTTCTCACCACCATACTCCTCCCAACCCTCCTCTTTGCTCAATTGGATAATGTTTACATACAAATAATTATAATTGCCACTTTATGGATGGGATTCTTCGGCTTCATTGATGATTATCTTAAAGTAATTAAGAAGAAGGAATCGGGACTTATAGCCCGATACAAACTGGCAGGTCAAATTACTCTTGGAATTATAATTAGTACTTGGATGTATTTCCGTCCTGAATTTGCTGATTTATGGAGTTATACATCTGTCCCATTTTTTAAAGATTATGTACTGCACTTGGGATGGTTCTATCCAATTATGATAATTTTGGTGATAACAGGTACATCAAATGCTGTCAACTTAACAGATGGTTTAGACGGATTGGCTTCGGGTTTACTTGCCATAGCATTTGTCGCTTTTGCAGGAATTGCATATGTTTCCGGACGTGTTGACTTTTCCAATTATTTAAATATTGTTTACTTGCCTGGAGCAGGAGAATTAACAATTTTTGCTGCAGCTACTGTTGGTGCATGTATGGGATTTTTATGGTATAACTCCGCTCCTGCCACAGTTTTTATGGGAGATGTTGGATCACTTTCAACCGGTTCTGCCCTTGGCACTATGGCTGTCTTGCTGAAAAAAGAACTTTTATTATTTATTATTGGTGGCGTGTTTGTCTGGGAAGCGCTTTCAGTTTTGTCACAATGGGGTTATTTCCGCTACAGTAAAAAGAAAACGGGTAGAGGAAAACGATTATGGAAAATGGCACCAGTACATCATCATTTTGAATTGAAAGGATGGCCCGAGACTAAAGTCGTAATACGATTCTGGATTATAGGATTACTGCTTGCTTTGTTTTCACTAACAACATTTAAGATTCGATGAATAGGGCAAATAAATATATTAGTGAAATGAAAAACCGTTCGGTAACCGTAATTGGGTTAGGGCGTAGTGGCGCTGCAATTTCACGATTAGCGAATTATTTAGGTTCTAAAGTTTTTATTAGTGATGATACTTCATCACAATCGGTAAAGGAAAATTTGGAATCATTAGAATCTCTCGGTGTTCAAGGTGAAATTGACGGACATAGTAATAAAATTTTTCATACAGACTTAATAGTTATTTCCCCCGGAGTTGCAGCAGACTCACCAGTCGTTTTAGAAGCGCAAAAACGTGGAATTAAAGTTATCGGAGAAATTGAATTCGCCGGTTTATTTACCAATTCCTCAATAATAGGAGTTACCGGTTCTAATGGAAAATCTACAACGGTTCATGCTCTTGTAAAAATGTGTCAATCTGAAGAAATAAATGGAGTTTTAGCTGGGAATGTAGGATTCCCTTTTTCAGATAAGGTATTGGAAGAATTACAAAATCCTGCCTGCACCGAAGAAATCGGGGATCCAAAACTAGTTTATGTACTTGAAATATCAAGTTTTCAAATGGAGTTTATTGAAAATTTTCATCCATATATATCGATATTTCTAAATATATCACCTGATCATTTAGATCGGCATAAAACTTTTGATAACTATTTAACGGCAAAACTGCGGTTAGCCGAAAATCAAACTGAACAAGACTATATAATTTTTAATGCTGATGATCAAATATTAGCCGATGCTCTTAAAAAACACAAAGCTAAAAAAATAACATTTAGCCCAAAGTATTCCGATAAAAGTATTTATAGTATAAACAATTCAAATGTTATAAACAAAGAGTACGCCAAACTCACCAACCTCGAGAACATTGGGTTGCCCGGACGGCATAATTTATATAACCTCCTTGCTGCCGCTTCGGGCGCCCATTGCTTAGGTATTTCTGATGCAAGAATCACTGACGTGATGCATTCCTTTAAGGGAATACCTCATCGATTAGAAAGCATTGCCAAAATAAATGGAATTGAATATATAAATGATTCAAAAGCAACAAATATTGATGCTGTCAAAGTTGCAATAGAAAGTTTTGAAAAACCTATTATTTTAATATTAGGCGGTCTGGCAAAAGGTAATGATTTTGCTGAATTATTGCAATTCAAAAACAGGATTAAATGTATTGTTGCCTACGGTAACGCAAAAGATATTATTCATGAAGAACTCTACAGCACATTTGATGTGAGTAAGATTAAGTTATTACAGGGTGCTATAAAATTAAGCTACCAAAAAGCTGAGAGTGGCGAAATAGTTTTATTATCTCCGGGATGCGCCAGTTTTGATCAATTTAAAAACTTTGAAGATCGTGGAATCAAATTCGCCCAATGGGTGATGGAATTGGGAAAATGAGACAATTAGATATATCCAAAAAAAGATTTGATCAACCATTACTATGGTCAGTTATTGTATTAATTGTAGTTGGTACCGTTATGCTGTATAGTTCTAGCACCGCACTTTCATTAGCCAAGACAAATGGCCAAACAGATACATATTTTATCACAGCACATTTAAAACGATTAATAATTGGTATCTTAGCTTTGGGCTTTTTCATGGTATTCGATTATCGTAAACTAAAAACCATAGCACCAATCCTGATTGTTATCGCAGTAATGCTATTGGTCTACACAAAAGGATGGTATTTACTTAAAGGTTTCTCTTCGCCGGGGCGATGGTTATACTTGGGGGCATTTTCGTTACAAACTTCCGATATTGCTCGCATTGCATTGATAATATATCTTGCGGCTTTCATGGCAAAAAAGAAGCATCAACTTCATGATTTTTATTCCGGTTTTTTTCCTCCTTTATTAGTAATGGTGCTCTTAATCGGACTTATTGTACTACAACCTGATTTTAGCACCGGTATTATGCTTTGTATCATCGGAGCTATGATGTTGTTTATCGGCGGGGCGCGATTTATTCAGCTTACAGCTGCTGGTGCTGTTGCAGCATTGATAACCATCCCATTAATGTTATCAGTGCCATATAGCAGATCACGAATTATGTCATGGTTAAGTGGCAATCAGGATATTGTTGGTGACGGTTATCAAATTACCCAATCATTGATAAGTTTAGGTAATGGTGGCTTATTTGGGATGGGGCTAGGTAATAGTATTGCAAAAAATCAATTTTTGCCAACACCGCATACAGATTTTATATTGGCTATAATCGGAGAAGAAACCGGGCTAATCGGAGTGTTGATATTGCTTACTGTATTCTTAGTAATTTTCCAACGCGGGATAAAAATTGCGAAAGAATCAAATGATTCTTTCGGCGTGCTACTTGCACTTGGTTTATCTTTTAGTATTATTTTATATGCATTCGTTAATGCCGCAGTTGTAACAAATATTTTTCCTGTTACCGGTCTTCCGATACCTCTTATCAGCTACGGAGGATCAAGTGTTCTAACCAATATGATTGCTCTAGGTATACTGTTAAATATCAGTCAATCTAAACGATCTGTAACTCACGATCAGGGATGGAAACCGGGCTACAATGGATAAGCAACTGACAGTTCTAATTGCAGGTGGAGGTACCGGTGGACATTTGTATCCGGCTATTGCTATTGGTGAATTAATGCATACTAGATATCAAAATATTAAAGTGCATTATATAGGTTCAAAATTTGGTATTGAAGCAACAGTTTTACCGGTAAAAGCACTTCCGCATACTTTGTTGCCTATCCGAGGTTTACAGCGTGGATATAGTTTACAATCATTTTCAAGAAATCTTTTACTACCGTGGCGTTTATATAAATCAATGAGGATTGCAAAAAAAACTATTAAACAACTCGAGCCTGATATAATTGTTGGAACAGGTGGTTACGCAAGTGCCATTCCTTTAAAAATTGCTGTAAAACGAAACATTCCAATTGTCTTACAAGAGCAGAATTCATATCCTGGGATAACAACCAAATATTTTGCCGAGGAAGCAAAACGAATTTGTATCGCATTTGAAGCGGCAAAGGATGAACTAAATAATACTTTATTAACTGGTAACCCTATCCGCGCAAATATACAAAATGGAGATAGAAAAAAAGGTGGTTTGTTATTTGATTTAAATCCCGACCAAAAAACTATATTTTTATTCGGTGGTAGTCAAGGATCAGCATTTTTAAACAAAATTATGAACGAAAGTATTTCAATGTTTAGTTCAGAAAAAATACAAATTCTTTGGCAAACCGGACAGAATCAATATGAGCAGTTTAAACATTTGAACTCGTCAATCGTTAAAATACGACCATTTATTCACCACATGCCGGAAGCTTACGCAATATCAGATTTAATCATTTCACGAGCAGGCGCATTAACTTTATCAGAGATAACCGCCTGTGGGAAACCAAGTATTTTAGTGCCTTTTCCCCACTCAGCCGGTGATCATCAAACTAAAAATGCAGAGTCTGTCGTAAAAGCAAAAGCCGCAATATTATTACCAGAAAAGGAATTGACTGCCCGAAAATTATTTCGATCTGCTATCGGCATTTTATATAATGACAATAAATTAGAAAGTATGTCAAACAACTCAAGAAAAATCGGTGTTCCGGATGCTACAAATAAAATAATAGATCAAATTTTAGAGGTTGTAAAAAGCTAATGTTCAGAAAAGTTAAAAAAATTCATTTTGTAGGAATTGGTGGAATCGGTATGAGCGGTATCGCTGAATTGCTATTGAACTTGGATTTCGAGATCAGCGGTTCAGATATTCAAGATTCTGAAATAATACAAAAACTAATTACAAAAGGTGCTAAAATATATACAGATGGGCACAAAGCACAAAATGTTGGAGACAGTGAAGTATTAGTTTATTCAAGCGCAGTTAGAGAAAACAACCCTGAAATACTTAAAGCAAAAGATAAAGGAATTCCTGTTATCCGACGTGCGGAAATGCTTGGAGAACTTATTGCTGTTAAGGAAACATCTATTGCTGTTAGCGGTACGCATGGAAAAACTTCAACTAGTTCGATGCTTGGCAGTGTACTTAATGCCGCTGATCACGATCCAACACTTGTAGTGGGCGGATTAGTGAAGACCATCGATACAAATTCATTATTGGGACAAGGAGATATAATCATAGTTGAAGCGGATGAATTCGATCGCAGTTTTCTTGCTTTGCGTCCTACAATATCAGTTGTTACAAATATTGAACTTGAACACACAGATTGCTACGCTAATTTGGAAGAATTGCAAAATGCATTTATCCAATTTTGTAATTCTTGTCCATTTTATGGAGGAGTCATTGTCTGTTTAGACTCTCCCGGTATACGCGGAATTATTTCAGATATATATCGTCCGATAACAACCTACGGAATTTCAAGCCAAGCTGATTACCGTGCAGAAGATATTCAATTTAAGAATAATACAGCAATCTATTCAGCATTTTATCATCATCAAAAATTGGGACAAATCAAATTAAATGTTCCCGGTCAACATAATGTACTTAATTCCTTAGCTGCAATTGCTGTTGGAATGGAAATGGAAATTCCATTCAATATCATAAAGAAAGGATTAATTGAATACGACGGTGTTAGACGTCGTTTTGAAATCAAAGGAATTGTTAATGATATTATGGTAGTGGACGATTATGCTCATCATCCAACGGAGGTTGCCGCTACTCTTAGTGCCGCACGAAGCGGTTGGAATCGCCGAATTTTAGCAGTGTTTCAACCACATTTATTTACTAGAACTCGTGATTTCTACCGTGAATTTGCGGAATCATTTTTAAATAGTGACATTTTAATAGTAACAGATATTTATCCTGCTCGTGAAGAAAAAATTGAAGGTATTGACGGAAATTTAGTTGCTAAAGCGGCTAAAGAATTAGGTCATAGACATGTGCATTACATCCCCAATTTTGATGATATAAATGAAAAATTAAACGAGATAATTCAGCCTGGTGATATGGTAATCAGCATTGGAGCAGGAACAATTTGGCGCTTTAGCGAAAAATATTTTCATCAATTAAAAAATACATTTAAATAAAATTTATGGATTTAAACGAATTAAAAAAAATGATAACAGGAAAAATTATGGAAAATGAGCCGATGGCAAATCATACATCGTATGGCATTGGTGGACCTGCGTTAGCATTTATTAAACCTAAATCCATAAACGATTTGCAAATGATCAAATCGTTTGCTAAAAAACATCAAGTACCCGTTAATTGCATTGGAAGTGGTTCTAATTTGCTTGTATCTGATGAAGGTATAAACAGTTTTGTTGTATCATTAGAAAAATCGTTTAAAAAAATATTATTTGACGAAAATAAATGTTATGCAGGAGCTAGTGTAAAATTATCAAAATTAGTTAAAGAATGCATTAAGCAAAATTTAGGCGGACTTGAAACTCTAATTGGTATTCCGGGCACTTTAGGTGGAGCATTAATTATGAATGCAGGAGCTTTTGGAAATGAGATATCCAATTATTTAACCGCAATCGAATTATTGAATAGCAATGGTGTTGTTGAACAAGTTTCTGCTAATGAAATTGAATTTGGCTATCGTTCGTCTACTATTAATAAAAATGATATTATACTCAACGCTGAATTTCAATTGAAAAAAGCATCCGAAACTGAGATACGGAAAAATCGTGATCAGGCAAATTTGAGTAGAAAAAGTACACAACCGCTTAAGTTTCGTTCAGCGGGCAGTGTATTTAAAAATCCAAAGGACTTTGCGGCAGGTTATTTAATTGATCAAGCTGGATTAAAAGGGAAATCAATTGGCGGTGCAATAGTCTCAGATATCCATGCAAATTTCATTATTAATCAAGCTAATGCTAAAGCCGAAGACGTAGTACAATTGATTAAACTCATACGGAATGCAATTTATAAGAAATATTCGATAGTCCTTGAATTAGAAATCACCACGTTAGGTTTCCCCGAAGGAACTTTCAATGCATAAATTTATCAACAAGATAATAAATGTATTAATGGTTACTATTGCTATAACTACAATAGTAGCATTGGTTTGGGGAAGTTTTTCTTGGGCAGAATACACGCAATTATTTAAAAATCCCAATATCGTATTTACAGGTAATTCGATAGTGGATGAATCCGAATATAGATCATTTTTATTAAAAGAATATGGTTCTGACGTTTTCGCAGAAGATATATCCGCAATATCAAATAAAATAGAGCAACATCCATACGTTGCAGGTGTGCGCGTAAGTAAACATTTTCCAAAAGGTATTTTAATAGAGGTATCCGAGAGATATCCGGTAGCCTTAATAAATAGCAATCCATTACTATTGATTGATAATAATAGCACCGTACTACCTTTTAGGAGTAATTCCTTCGATTTTCAAATACCCATCTTATCAAATTTTAAAATCACAAATGATTTATATCCGGTCGGAAAACAAACATTATCACCTGTGGCAATCAATGTGGTTCGATTTTTAAATAGGATTATGAAAGAATATCCGCAATTATATCAAAATTTATCGGAGGTTAGATTAAGTAAATACAATGATTTTGAGCTGATTTTGGCAGATGAACCGACAAAAATAGTAATCGGAAAATCTATAACATGGTCAAAAATATTGGTGTTAAAAGAATTCGAAAAAAGTATTAGCGGGCGTAAATCACTAACAGATTATGCATATCTTGATTTACGGTACGACAACCAAGTGATAACTAAGGAACGCCAAGTATGAAGAAAAATACGCGCCCAAAAAAAATAAATATCCATACCGGAATTGATATTGGTTCAGCGAAAATCAGATGTGCCATAATTGAAACCGATATCGTTGAAAACACAAATAAATTATTAGGAGTTGGATCATCTGATTCAACTGGTATAAATCGTGGTAGCATCACAAGTCACGAAAAATTTTTAGAAGAAATGGAAAAAGCTCTTGTGGAAGCTGAAAAAATGGCAAACGTAAAGGTTGAGCATGTTTGGTTATCAGTGTCTGGAGAACATATTAGAGGTATTAATACACAAGGAGCTATTGCAATCGATGGAAATAGCTCAAGCTCATCAGCAAATCAATCAAATAAAATAGATGAAAATGATCTAAAACTTGCATTGGAAACTGCGAAAGGTGTACGTTTTCCTCCCGATAGGCAAATTCTCCATATTTTGCCACAAGAATATGTCGTTGATATGATGGATAAAATAAAAGATCCAATTGGCATATCCGGGCGGAGACTTGAAGCTCGAGTGCATTTGGTAACCGTAACAACCTCAGTAGCTACAAATCTTGTGAATTGTGCCGAAGAAATAGGACTCATTGTTAAAGGTTTAGCGTTTCAGGGTTTGGCATCTGGTATCGCTACTATAGATAGCGATGAAAGAGATATGGGTGTTGTATTAGCAGATATTGGGTCCAAAACAACCGATATTACAATCTATTATGAAGGCGGTGTTCGTCACACCGGAGTTCTCCCAATTGGCGCTGATAGCGTTACAAATGACATCGCAGTCATGCTGCGTATTTCAAAAAGCGAAGCTGAACGGATTAAACTTAAATACGGCTCCGCTAAAGCTTCGATGGCATCACCGGAATTACAAATTGAAATACCAGATAATGAAAGCGGCAAGCCGATAAAAGTTTCTGAGCATGAATTATCGCGTTATGTGGAAGCCCGAATGGTAGAAATATACCAATTGATAGGTCGTGAAATTTCTCGTACCGATTGTTACGGCAAATTGACATATGGATTAGTAATAACTGGTGGTGGTGCTTTATTGCCGAATATATCGGTTCTCGGTGAGGAAATACTTGGAATGAGAGTACGAATAGGTGCTCCGCGCGGTATTACTAGCTCCATTGATATTACGAATAGTCCGCAATTATCATCTGTGATTGGGTTAGCATTATGGACATCAAAATCTGATGACATATTACTGGATGAACCGATTCGATTCGGAGCAAAAGATTTAATAGGGAAAATATCCGCTTGGTTTAAAGGATTTTTCTAAAATAATTATGTAATTAACAAAAAGGAGTAACTCATGTTATTTGAATTCGATTCAATATTTGAGCAAAAAGCAGATTTAAAAGTCGTAGGTATTGGTGGAGCCGGTGGTAATGCTGTAAATCGAATGATAAATTCAGGTATGGAGGGCGTTGATTTTTGCGTTATCAATACCGATGCTCAGGATCTTGAAAATAACCTGGCTGAAAAGAAAATACAGATCGGGAGAAGTCTAACCAAGGGATTAGGTGCAGGCGCTAAAGCCGAATTAGGGAAACAGGCAATAACTGAAGATCGCGAAGCAGTTCAATCTCTACTCGCAAATGCGGATATGGCATTCATAACAGCGGGAATGGGTGGTGGAACCGGTACCGGTGCGGCGCCATTGGTAGCCGAAATATCAAAGGAAATGGGTATACTAACTGTTGGAATTGTTACCTTACCATTCACTTTTGAAGGACCCAAACGAATGGCGCGAGCTTTGGTCGGTGTAACTGAACTACGCAAGATTTGTGATACGTTGCTTGTAATTCCAAATCAAAAGTTGATGTCGATTGTTGAAAAGGAAACTACTCTTATTGACGCTTTCCAACAGGCTGATTCAATACTGCATCAAGCTGCCAGGGGTATCTCTGATTTAATTAACGTCCATGGTATGATAAATCTTGACTTTGCCGATGTTGAAACAATAATGAATAATATGGGTGAAGCCATTATGGGTACGGGAAAAGCAAGTGGTGAAGAAAGGGCAGTATTAGCTGCTCAACAAGCCATATCCCACCCATTATTGGATAATGCCAGTATAAGTGGCGCGCAAGGTGTTTTAGTTAATATTACCGGTGGTAACAATATGACGCTTTTCGAGGTTGATGAAGCTGCTTCTATCATTTTTGAAGAAGCGGGTCGAGATGCCAATTTAATCTTTGGTGCAGTGATTGATCCGACAATGGCGGATGAGCTACAAGTTACCGTTATCGCAACCGGATTCAGTAAACCGAGACCGATTGAAGAATCTATTGATCGGACACCATATACTCACATCCCACACAGAGAACAAACTCGGATACTCACCGAACAAGTGAATATGCCATTGCATCAAAAGAATGATAAAGCTGAAATTGTACAACCATTAGATCCAAAACCAAAATTCATCTTTGATGATAGTACAATCAATTTGCAGGATACCGATTTAGAAGTACCGGCATTTCTTCGGCGTCAAAAATGAGTAACTCCTCCTTTTTATTATAAAGGACGCTGATAAAGAAAAGCCCCCGTAGCGGTTGCGGGGGCTTTTTTATTTGTTAGTATTTGATAACTGTCTACATAACTGGTGTTATGTAGACAGTTAGTTCAATATATAATGTAAAAAACCACTAGTATCAAAAAGGTTAAAATATTTTACTTATAGTACTTTGATTTTGGGATGAGTTCTGATACTGCTTTTTGATCTAATTCGTGCAAATATAGCAATATTTTTAAAAGTCCCAAAAACGGTGGTTTATGAGACAAAAATATTTTTCAGATTTTCTTGTATTTAGATGTATTCAGATATATTCTCAAGTATACAATATCTACGAATTATAGGGTTTTTACGCCTTATTGAGACTCGGTAAGTGGTAAATCTATAATTAAACGTACACGGGATGAGGTGTACCATGAGAGATGTATTTTATAACGGGAACATTCCTTTCAATCAAATTTCTGCATCTTCTTTACAGCAAAATTCTAATATATATTTAATCAA
>JAUWFQ010000084.1 GCA_030606865.1 bacterium | reverse complement strand
TGGTGCCGGACCGGGAAACGGGAGATTTTGGGGGATGACTTGTGGCGACCCTGATGCTCCGGGATTCTATCCGCAATATGTATTAACCGGAGCTGATGGATGTTACTTTTTTGGATCAAAAATACAAGCAAACAGCTCTCTAGAACTTGATGAGATACCAACAGATGTCAATGGAAATTATATTATAACAGTTTCTTTAGCTGCAGGTATAGATGTCGCGAATCCATTGGTTCAAAGTCAATTTCAAACTGGAGATTATTTTGAACTAATAGTGAATGAAATACTAATTGAACGTTGGGAGGGAACTAGTGCTGGAGGAGGACAACCTATGACTCCACGGATAGGTAATACCAGTCAAATTCTAACTCCCAATTTTGAAGACTTTTCTTTCAACTTGACTAGTATTATCGGTGCAGTTAGTGATATAGAGATAGAATTTCAAGCAAATACAAACACCGCAAATAAATACATTGGTATTGAAGGTCTAAGTTTATACGGCTCTGGTGGTTTTTCTGTTGTTACTGGATCACATAAAAAAAGATGAAATCATTCACCAATGAATTTTACCGCTCAATTATGCTGAAATTTTAAAATTATTAAAAGAGTAGTCAAATAAAAAGCCCTGCAAATTCGCAGGGCTTTTCAATCCTATAATAAGATTAAAATTACTTCAACAACATCAACTTGGAAGTTTTTACCTCGTTTCCAGATGTAATCTTACTAAAGTAAAGTCCGGCAGGTGCTTGTTCACTGTGTTGATTTGTTCCATTCCATATTACAGAGTGCCAGCCGGGCAATTGCTCACCATTAAATAATGTTATAATTAATTTGCCGGTTATATCATAAATTGTAATATTAATATGAGATTGCTTCGCTCCGCTCGCAATGACATTATCAGATATTCCATATCTAATTGTTGTACTTGGATTGAACGGATTTGGATAGGCAGGTAATACAGTAAACTTTTCTATCACTAATGCAAGCGGTGCTTGCTCTACTGTTACAGTCCTTGTAGCATGATAAGTTACAACCCCATCATGATCTACATCTGCTAGTCTATACTCATAAGTTGTATTAGGTTCCACATATATATCTAAATATTCATAATCAGTATAATTTGAAGTTGTACCTTGACCAAGTAAATTATCATTTGTTTTATAACTTACTATTTCCTGCCAACTATTCACCATTCCACCATTCATCATTCTACGTTCTAATAAAAATCCAAGATTCTCTATTTCACTTTCTGTTACCCATTTACACAAAATTCCTTGATTGGTTGTTTCCACTGTAAACGAGGACAGTTCTACGGGAAGTGGATAATCTCCTCCACCAAATACCCAAGTATCTGTAGGCCAATTTAGTGATGGATCTCGACCTCCAAAAAGAACGATACGGCTATTACCGCTCATATCGGTTTCAGCAAGTTCAGCAAAAATTCGACCTGATGGTGTTGAACCTGAGTTAGGATCCACTATCCAAATGTTATCACTTTGATCAAATATCCAAGTTGTATTATCGGCAGATGAACTTCCATATAAAAGCACTTGGTCACCGCCCATATATGCCATAGTATGACTTGTTCGTGCCGAGGGACTTGCAGTTGGACTTAATAATGTCCAATTATTAACGCTCAAATCATATATCCATGTTTCATTATTAGTGGTTGGTGTAGCACCGCCAAATAATAAGACCTGATCACTACCAAAATATGCCATATCGTGAGCATATCGTGCTGAGGGACTAGTAGCTGGACTAAGCTGCGACCAATTGTTGTCACTAAAATCAAAGACCCAGGTTTCACCATTTACTCCGCTTACATCTCCGCCAAACAACAATACTTTATCATCACCTATATACGCCAATGCATGAATCCAACGTGCTGAAGGACTTGTCGCAGGAGAAAGTTGTGTCCAGGAACCAAGGCTTAAATTATAATACCATGTTTCATTATTTACAGTACCAACATCTCCTCCAAATAACAGTACATTGGTTCCACCAATATAAGCCAACTTAGGGCCATGTCTGGCTGATGGACTAGTACCAATATTATCAAGTACCCATGTATCACTGCTATAATCATATACCCAGGTATCTCCCAGGTTGGAGAATGATGAGCTCCATCCACCAAATAACAGTGTCCAATCATTACCTCCATATGCCATCCCATAATAATACCGTCCCTGTGGATTTGATGCTGGAGACTGCTGAGTCCAATCATCAGCCGCAAATAAAGGAATTGTTATTAATAGACTGAAGAGGATTAAAAATTGGTATTTAGAACATTTAATTGTAAGCACTATATACTCCCAATATTGAGGAAATGAAAGAATTATTGCTCATAAAAACTTATTAATATAATGTAAAACACTGTTTAGAATAAAGTTATAATTAGATTATATGACATTATTATCTTTTTAATGTCATATAACAAAAAACCCCACAACTAAGTAGGGCTTTTCCACACATTATAAGGGGTTATATAAATTAATTTACTCCCATCTCCTCCAATAAATAATCTGCATCGGAATAAATATCCAATACCCACAGAACATATCTAATATCTACGGCAATTGATCTGCTGTAATCCTCACTCCAGGCAAAATCATTGATTGTTGCTTCATAAGCGCGGTCAAAATTGATTCCGACCAACTCACCTTTGGCATTTAATACTGCACTACCGGAGTTACCACCGGTTGTATCCATGTTGTACAAAATTCCAACCGGAACACTACCCAATTTGGGATGACCAAACCTACCGAATTTCTTATGTTTGTGCAACTTTAAAAGTCTTTCTGGTGAATCAAACGGAAACTCAGATGTGGTTTTCTCCACCACACCATCAAGTGTAGTAATTGGATAGGAATACACTGCATCCCTTGGTGAATAACCGCGGATGTTTCCATAAGTTAGTCGTAAAGTGCCGTTCGCATCGGGTACGAACTCAGAACCCATGAATTCCTTTTTAACGTCTATTAACTTTGAGTATAATTGGTCTAATGCTCCCTTGCGTGTTTTGCCAATTTCCTTTTGCTCTTGATATAGTGGATATAATTCTATTGCAAATTGAATGAATGGATCATCAATTGCCCTAATCTCATCAGGAGTTTTTCCAAATAATTCTAATAAATATTCCTCTCCTGCTAACTGCGATTTACTATAGGCGTTCTCTATAAACGCGTCAATTTGTTCAATATATTCACCCCTCTTTGTCTCCCCTTGAGGGGAGATATCCGTTGGATCGTGGGGTGAGTTATTAGTGATCAATTTAGAATGACTAACATCATTACCATATAATAACTCATCAATAACAGATATCCTTTGATGCAAAGGTAAATTTGCAGATCTTTCTAACATATTTTTGAATAATATTTTATCGGATTCTGCATAAAAATCCTTAGCTGTTAATGACAAGCGTTTCTTTGTCATATCAATATTACGATTCATATAGGCGGATTCACGCTCTACATCATCTTTTTGCAGTTCAATTGCTCCTTCGTATAAAGTATAGGCATATGATAATAAATTGGAACTTCGACGTAAATAGCCGAGAATTAAAGAACGTTCTGAGTTTTCCTTCGTTTCTTTATAAATATCATTCAATTCATCCAAAACAGTGCCATATTCTTTTTCCCTTTTTGTGTCGGAATTGATGAATTCCTGTAGTTTAATTTCTTCCTCAATTTTATTATCAATTAAGTTCATTCTTCTGATTCCAAGTAATTTCCCACGATAATTCTTCATTGTATTAGAACGACCTTTTATCTTCGATAAATGCTTAAGTTCAATATCGCGGTTTTCCGCGCTGATTTCTTCCATAGCATTGATTTGCCACTCATATAACTCAGCTACAAACTGCATTCGTACATTGTACTCATAGTCCAAAAAATGTGATGTCCTATGTCGGTAAGTCCTCCCGGGATATCCCAAAATAAATACAAAGTCTTCTTCATTTACTCCTTCCGGTGCAACTTTGATGACCTTTTTGGGAGTGTAAGGAATATTTTCAGGTGAAAAACCAGCGGGAGAACTGTCAGGTGCCACATAAGCACGCATTATGGAAAAATCGCCTGTATGGCGCGGCCACATCCAATTATCGGTTTCACCGCCAAAATTGCCGATTGAACGCGGTGGCGCATACACAAGTCTTACATCTTTCAAGTAATTATAAATGAACAGCACGTAAGTTTTGCCGATGAACATTTCGGAAACCGATGCGCGCTTGCCGGGGTTTTCTGCTTCAACTTGCGTAATGATTTCTTTAATTTTCTTTTCGATTGCTTTGGTACGTTCTGCCAATGTCATATTTTTATTAATGACGTTCAATACCTCATCAGAAACATCACGATAGGACTCGGTAATGCGTACCGTATATCCTTTTGCTGGAAATTCTTCCGATAAATTTTGTGCAAAAAATCCATTTTCCAAAAAGTCATTTTCAACAGTACTAGCATTTTTTATTGCACGATAGACGCAATGATGATTAGTAAGAATCAACCCTTTTTCCGACACAAACGAACCGGAACAACCGCTTACATTGCAAATACCATCAATTAGACTGATGCCATCGGGATTATACAATTCTGATAATTCTATTTCCAGTCCTTTTGCCTGCAAATCCAGCTTGTGGATTTCGCTGAGTGGATACATACCTTCTTCGGCAGACAGAAAATTGCATAAAAGTACAACTATTATTAAAATTATTGATACCGTGTGTTTTTTCATTACTAACCTATAAATGATATTGTTTATTATTCGCAGACACAAAATTAGTTATTATTAATTTTATAAATCTTAAAAAGAAGTAGTTGATTGACAACTATTTAATCTTATGGTTGTCTAAATTTTAATTTCACACTAACAATAGGATTTATTATGAAAATAATTAACCGATTCATTCCATTTATTTTATTATTTTTATTAACAGGTTGCACTACTGTAGATGGACAAGTATCTGAAGTCAGAACCTTCCGCGGAATTGATGGAGTCGCTTTATTAGGTTCAGGTGACGTATCCATAACACTAGGTGATAAAGAAGAAATTACAATCCATGCTCCGGCTGATTTAATTCCGTATTTACTAACAGAAAAGAAAGATGGTACCTTATACATCGGGAAAAGGAAAAAAGGATGGAGAAAACATAGAAGTTTTAATGAACGTGTTCACTATGATCTAGTAGTTAAATCGTTAAAATATGTTAGCATATCGGGTTCCGGCGATATTGATGCGGAAAAACTTTCCGGTGAAAAATGCTCAGTTAAAGTTTCTGGTTCAGGGAATATTGAAGTTGATCGAATACGCTCAAATAAATTAAAAGTAAATATCTCCGGATCAGGTGATATTGATATTGAAAATCTCTCAGCAGATATTTTGGGTGTTTCGATTAATGGTTCCGGTGATACAGATATTAATGGAAAAACCGATGAGCTTGACGTAACCATTAGCGGTTCAGGCGATTTCACCGGCAACAAATTGAAATCAGAAAATGTATCAATTGATATATATGGTTCAGGAGATGCACGTATATGGGCAACTGAAACATTAAATATTCATATTACCGGTAGTGGTGATGTAACATATCACGGCAACCCAACAGTTAATAGTAGAGTTACCGGTTCCGGTAATATTCGGCACCGTTAAATTATAAATATTAGGGTTGGTCTTGTTTAAAAGCTCCTATTGATATGGTTATTAATCTGCGCTATGCCTATATCGCCGGTTAATCATTTCTTTGCGAGACCAACCTTTCCTTTTCAGAAATATAAAACTTAAATTTTCATAGATCTTTAATAACAAATGGAGAATAATAAATGTTGAGAATATTAACAACTGTAATAATAACTTTACTATTAGCAGTATCTTGCACGGATCAGGTTGAACTATCCGGTGTTGATAAATCCAACTTCGATACCTCAGTTAGACCACAAGATGACTTCTATCAATACGTGAATGGTACTTGGTTGGAAGAAACTGAAATGCCGGCTGATAAATCTGCTTACGGTTCATTTCATATTTTGTATGATGAAAATCAATTAAGATTACGAGCGATCATCGAAGATGCTGCTAATCAAGAGAATAAAGCGTCAGGCAGTGATGTTCAAAAAGTAGGTGATTTTTACGCAAGTTTTATGGATTCAGCTAAAATTGAGGAACTCGGGTTACAACCCTTAGAAGAAGAACTCACACTAATTGAAAATATTGAAACTTGGGATGCATTGGCTGAATTATTTGCTCATCATAGAATAATTGGTGTGCAAAGACCTTTCACTTATTGGGTTGGTCAGGATGATAAAAATTCCGAAGAATATATTCTATTTTTTAATCAATCGGGATTAGGGTTACCTGATCGTGATTATTATTTCACCAAAGGCGAAAAGTTCGAAGATATCCGTACAAAATATGTTGAATACCTCACAAAAATATTGGAATTAGCTAAGGATGAAAATGCTGTTGAAATTGCTAATACGGTTATGGAGATGGAAAAAGCTTTAGCCGATAATCATTGGACACGCGTTGAAAATCGAGATAGCGAAAAAACCTATAACAAATTTGCAGTAAATAAACTCTCGAGATTGTCACCTGATTTCAATTGGCAACTATTCTTTGATAAAGCCGGAATTGCCAAAGCTGAAAACGTAATCGTGAGACAACCGAGTTACTTAGTTGCTTTCAGTAATGTATTATCTAAATATTCGATTGACGATTGGAAAAATTATTCTAAGGCAAAGCTAATTAGCGGTTTTGCCGCAGAATTATCACAAGATTTTGTTGATGCCAATTTCGACTTTTACGGTAAAACTCTACGTGGTACGGAAGTTAATCGACCGCGTTGGAAGCGTGCGGTAAGTGCTGTTAACGGTTCGTTAGGCGAGATCCTCGGAAAAGTATATGTTGAAAAATACTTCAAACCGGAAGCCAAGGAAAGAATGGTAAAACTCGTTGATAATTTAATTTTATCAATGGAGGACAGAATCAATAAAGTTGATTGGATGAGCGAAGGTACAAAAGTGGAAGCATTGGCAAAATTAAAGAAATTCAATGCCAAAATCGGTTATCCTAATAAGTGGAAAGACTATTCCAAATTGGTTGTTAAACCGGATGAATTAGTATTAAACACTATGCGTTCTGCTGAAATTGAATACCGACGTGATATGAATAAACTCGGTAAACCAATTGACCGCGAAGAATGGGGAATGACTCCTCAAACAGTTAATGCTTATTACAATCCATCTATGAACGAAATTGTCTTCCCTGCTGCGATTTTACAACCACCTTTCTTTAATTTGAAAGCCGATGATGCCGTGAATTATGGTGGAATCGGTGCAGTGATCGGGCATGAAATAACGCACGGTTTTGACGACCAAGGACGTAAATACGATGGTAATGGAAATATGCGCGAATGGTGGACTGAGGAAGACGCAGATAAATTCGATGAACGAGCTCAGGTTGTAGTTGACCAATATAATGAATTTGTACCAATTGACACGCTGCACATCAACGGAGAATTGACACTTGGAGAAAACATCGCTGATATTGGCGGGCTTACTGTATCTTACAACGCTTATCAATTATCATTGAATGGAGAAGAACCTGCTGTATTGAACGGTTTTACCGGGAATCAGCGTGTTTTTCTTGGCTGGGCGCAGGTATGGCGAATGATAGCCCGTGATGAATATCTCAGAAATCAGGTGCTTACCGACCCCCATTCCTACGGTAAATACCGCGTAATTGGTGTTATGAATAATTTGCCTGAATTCTACGCTGCCTTCGATGTTAAAGAAGGAGACGGTCATTATTTACCGGAAGATGAACGTGTAAAAATTTGGTAAATATATTGATTTTTGTAGAGACGTTGCATGCAACGTCTCTACTTTTATTTATATAAAAAACGGGAGCAATCTCCCGTTTTTTCAATAGTGTCATTCCCGTAAAAGCGGGAATCTATTTTTTATTCCTTAAAATTTATAAATATGGATTCTTCACTTCATTCAGAATAACAATATTTTTCCAACATCTCCCGCCTTACCAATTATTACTTTATCATACAAATACGATAATTCGGTGCGTTCAGTGTTGATCTCAATACAATAAGCACCATTACTTTTAGCTTCCTGAGGAAACCCGGCAGCAGGCCAAACAACACCGGAAGTACCAATACTAATGAACAGATCACATTCTTGAATTACTTTCGATGCTTTTTGAATTACTTGCGGATTTAACATATCTCCAAACCAAATAATATCAGGACGTAAGTAATTACCACAAATGCATTTCTTTTTAGCAAATGATTCACCAATATCTTCAATTACGATACCGCAATCATCACAACGAAGTCGCCATAAACTGCCATGTAATTCAATAACATTTTTTGTACCCGACCGCTGATGCATTCCGTCAATATTTTGTGTAACAATGATAGCTTTTCCATGCGATTTTTGTAAATCAGAAATAAATTTGTGCCCACTATGTGGTTGACATTCTAACACTGATTCACGTCTAAGTTCATGGAAATCAAGCACCTGTTCAGGATTCCTTTCAAACGCTTCCTGACAGGCAAATTCTTCCCAATTATA
>JAUWFQ010000122.1 GCA_030606865.1 bacterium | reverse complement strand
GGCAACATTGGTTATATTAGCCGTTACTGCTGGTATTGGCAGTGCTAAAATTTGGAACGAACATTATGCAAGTTGGTCAATAGCAGGTGGACTTCAGCCGAAGTTGGATGCATTCATTCAGGGTGCTTCTTTATTCATTGCTCAATTAGGGATACCAGTCGAAATTGGAAAAGTATTATTATCGGTAATGGTTGTTTCTTTTGCATTAACAACACTGGATTCTGCTACAAGGCTTTTAAGATATAATGTCGAAGAGATTGGCAGATCATATAAAATTAAATTTTTGAATAATAGATATATAGCATCCATTATTGCCGTTGCAGCTATAGGATATTTTGCATTGATGAAATCAGGTGGTAAATCCATTGGATTAGTTTTATGGAAATTATTTGGATCACTTAATCAATTAGTTGCCGGATTAGGCTTATTCGTAGTTACGATATATCTATTCCGTAAAAAAGTAAATTATCATGTAACATTATGGCCAATGTTATTTATGTTAATAACAACGATTATTGCAATTGTTATTCAGATGATTGAGTTCATTAAAGCAGAACAAAAGGTTTGGTCTCTTATTGTTGTGTCATCGGTGATAATTATTTTAACTGTTTGTCTCATTATCGAAGTAATTATTTCGTTTAGGAAAAAGTAAAGTTATCCTGGAAGAATCTACTTAAGAAATTTGTTGTCCTAGTTTTGTTCTGCCAGATGGCCGGATTACTTTCTCATTTCAAATAAACCTCTTAGAAAGATAAAACTACAGATTATTTTTTAAAGTTGACTAATTGGGGAAAAATTAATAAGACATCTGAGAGGTATATCACATTCATGTGATCGAAACTTATTTATATTAAACAATAATAATATATCTTTGATATGTTTATCAGTTAAAGAAAAATATAGTTGAAAGGTAAAAATATGAAAAAAGTTATAATCATGGGTGTTGTAGCTGTCTCCTTATTATTGAACAATTGTCAGATAAAATTGCCTGAAGAATCTGATTTACCATCCTGGTCAGTAACATTAGAGGTTCCTTTACTAGAAAAGACTATAACCTTAGATGAACTTCTGGACGATTCACTTATTGTTGGTATTCCTTATGGCACAAGTGGAGATTCGATTTATGCTTATGAAGATGAAGTTGAAATCGAAAAAGTGGAAGTTGGTGATCAGCTGAATATTGGTGACATCGAACAGTCTTTTACTCAATCTGTCGATGATGTAACGGTTGATGGATCAACCAAACACTATTCTTCTCAATTAGAGGAAGTGGGAGTTGATCCTGTTGGTGAAAATGTCAGTTCAGAATTGGGGAAAATATCGCTAAATAATACTGACAGTGAAAGTACAGATCCGATTTTATTGACTGATATTATAGACCTATCCGGTGTATCGGAAGGTGAAACAGCAACAATTTCTAGTGAAACTAGTTTTCCCACTATTTACAGAGAAATTACATTTGATAATTTCAGTAATGCTGAATTTATCTCAGGAGAACTTGTAATAAATATTGTTAATAATCTTGTTATTGAACTTGGTGCGACGGTAACTATTCGATTACTCGATGCCGATTCAAGTATTATCTATGGGAGTGATAGTGATTCTGCTAAAGCGGAATGGACTACTGGGATCCAACCTTCAGATTCTGCAATGGAAATCATTTCTTTAACAGGTAAAACGCTACCTGGTACGGTTATCATAAAAATAACAGGGGTGGTTTGTGGTTCTGGCCCACAAGATATTGTGAACAACGAAACTACAAGAAATTCATCTTTTGTTGTTCAGGTACAGGCAAATGATTTAGAGGTAAGTTCAGCGAAAGCAATAATTCCTGAACAAACGGTTGATACTACAGGTGTAATTACCCTTGTGGAATCCGATAATAAGGTTCAGACTGCAAAGATCAAAGAAGGAACACTGGCAATTAATATAACAAATAATCTTCCTATCGATGCGAATCTTGATTTGACTATATCATCAATAGACGTATCGGAAGATGTGGGTAAACAGGCTTTTCACAAAATTATTCCTCTAATGGCTAGTCAATCTTCCAATAATGCTTATTCGTTAACAGATAATTTGCTCGTCATGGACGTGAACGATCAAAAAGTTGAGTATAGCTATCAAATAATCACTATTGATACGGACCCAAATAAAGTACTTGTATATGAAACCGATGGCGTTATAGTAGATATTTCTTTATACGGAGGCAATCCCGGAGAGGAGATTACATTTTCAGCCTTTGAAGGTAAAGTCTGCCAGGATCCAATTATTGAAGAAGGTGAAATCGATGTTACCTCTGGCTCAAAAATTACAAGCGCAACTGTTTCCTCAGGATCGATGACTATCCTCATCCGAAATAATGTCAATTTAACTGAGATAGGTATACCCCATATAACCTTGAATATTCCGGAATTCCGCGATCCATCAGGTAATTCGATACACGAGGTGAGGGATCTCTACCCTGAACCCAATACGACTATAGTAAGTATTGATCTCAGCGGTTATACCCTTCTTCCGAATACTGTCGATGTTTCAGTAGATAGCTTCACACAAAATATCACCTATAATACGGAAGTGATTATTCCATCGGATGAAATTGCATCCTATAATCTTTTAGGGGCAATCGATGTGGACATTGATGTATCGGATCTTACATTTTCGAGCGTTGCGGGTTTCTTTGATCAGGACGCTATTATTGAAGAGAATACAATTGAAATTGATGATGAGACGAAAATTGAAGAGGCTATGATCAGCTCTGGAAATTTGGTGCTCATGGTTACCAATAATGTTGGTGCCATTGCAACGGTTAATTTTACCGTGGACGAAATAGTAAAGAAAACCGATAACACACCGTTTCAGTATACAGTCAACCTTGGAAGTGGTACAGAACCTGTTGTCCATACAATTCCCTTAAGCTCTTATAAAATTCAGTTGCCTGTTGGTGATTTGTCAATGAATCAGGAAATTAACTATACCTCGACAGTCAGTTTACAATCCGATGAAGCAATGACACTAACCTTTGGAAATGAGATTAATGTGAAAGTACAGTTGAAAGATCTGGCATTTTCCAGGGTAACTGGATATATAGACACGGTAATTGTGGACATTGATTCAATTGAACAGGCTATTGATGCATTGCCCGAAGAATTAGAAGGTATCAATTTAACTAATGTGGACATCATCCTTGATTTTGATACAAATATTGGTGTTCCGGTAGAATTAAATCTGATGCTGGTTTCGTTTAATGATAAAGGCGATACAAGTCGTTCCAAAATTCATCAAAATATTACCAGTAATCCTCGAGTAATTATTCCTAACGCCGCTGATTTGATTAATATTAAACCCAAGAAGATCATTGCCTATGGAAGTGCTTCAGTTGGAGGTACCGGAACTGTGTCAACCGATCAATATGTGGGTGGGACAATGTACATCACGGTTCCAATGGAGATGGAAATTTTAGAAAATGCTGAAATAAATATCAGTCCGAAATTAGTTCAGGAGGATATACCGAATGAATTGGAATCTATAAAACTTTATTCAAAAATGGACAATAAGTTTGAATTTGGTGGTGATCTGGAAGTTCTTGCAGCAAAGGATACCGTTTACTTTGAAGATGGATCGGCTATATCTCCTGATACCCTTGCTATATTTCATTTATTGCCCGATTCTTTCTTTACGGATGTAATATATCTTGATGAGAGTAAATTTTTACTTTTTCAGGACTCATTATATATCAAAGCCAAAGTGAAGTTATTAGGCTTAAGAGACGAAAACGATAACATTATTCCCTCTCGGTTACTAAAGAGTGATTCATTAACTATACAATTATATGGTTCGATAAAAGGTTTAATTGATTTAAAAGGGAATGATAATTAGGAGAAGATAACATGAAAAAATATAGATATTTAATTGTTGTTTTATTTTTGGGGTTGAATGTTAGGGGTTTTGCTCAACTTTATATGAATCCGCATAGTGTTGCATTTGCCAATGCCTATTCTACTCAAGCAAGAGGTGCTAATGTTATTGGTTGGAATCCGGCAAATTTAGGTCTATCAGGAAATCCTAAGTTTTCTGTGAATTTTGGTTTTTTACCCTTTTTGCCTTTTCCATCTGTGCCAATTAGCAATAACGCAATTTCCCCATTTCGGCTTAATGAGCATTTTTTTACTGGCGGCTATTTGGATGATAAGGATAAAGAAGAACTATTAGCTTTTTTTCCTGATGATGGTTTAAATATTAATACATTAGTTCAAATGAGACTACTCGAGATGTCATTCGGTAATTGGGCATTTTCTGTCGGTTCTGAAGTGACCGGTTCGGTTGTGCTTCCAAAATCTCTATTTCATTTTGTGTTCTTTGGGAATGAATTTGAGAAACCACTCAATTTAAGTAATACGGGTTTTGAAATGCAATCAATTGTTACAGTTGCTTTAGCAAATGGACGCGAGGTGAAAATTCCTTACATTAGTGACAATGTTGAGCAATTATCTGCCGGTGCATCTATCAAGGCATTATTAGGTTTTGTGTATGCAGGGTTTGATAAAATGGATGCTTCGATTACAACATTTGAAGATCGCATCGAACTCGATGGCGATTTAGAAGCTAAATATGGTACTGGCGGCTTTGGAATGGCATTTGACATTGGTTTGGCTGCCGTTATAAATGAAAAAATGAGCGCAAATATATCATTAAACAATCTGTTTGGATTTCTTAAGTGGGGATTGGTAGAAGCAGAGAAGGTAAAATATTCATATTTTATGGAAATTGCGTCTGAAGATTTTGAATATGCAGATTCTTTGTTTGAAGAAGGTGTTAAAACCGATACCAGTTTTTCAATTGATAGTTTCAGCTCTAATTATCCGTCTTATCTTCTGCTTGGTTTTCAGTATGAAGTCCTCCCAAATCTAAGTTTATATTCAAATATAAGGCAATGTTTCAGTGATGATTTTGCATCGAGTTATTTACCAAAGGTTTCATTTGCCGCAGAATATAAATCTATTACATGGTTGCCACTAAGAGCAGGAATTTCATTTGGTGGTTTGGAGAAATTCCAGTGGGGTATTGGTTCCGGTTTGAACTATAAAAATTATTCGTTTAATTGGGGTTTTTCACAAACTGGCGGGATTTTTAATCATGCGAAAGGTTTTGCACTTTCATTCGGACAACAGATTACTTTCTAATGCGAATATTTTCTAAATTTTTAACGCTAAAAATTGTGTAAGTTATTGTTTTTATTTATTATTCCGAGTCCTAACTGTTAAGAACTTTAGATATTGATTTACCTTTGTCCTGAAATAAAATTACATAAACTCCAAAATTTCTTGATTTAGAGTGAATTTTTATTGAACTTAACAATCAAAGTATTAGGTTACATATATGGATTATGAAATAAAGAGTATCAGCCTAAGTTCAATTTT
Source organism: bacterium (assembly GCA_030606865.1). Taxonomy (GTDB): domain Bacteria; phylum Fidelibacterota; class Marinisomatia; order Marinisomatales; family JAHJCW01; genus JAHJCW01. The sequence continues at coordinate 137 of JAUWFQ010000122.1, read as the reverse complement.
AAAAATATCATTTTTAGTTACTTTAACCGTTATATGTATCCTTGTTTTTTTCTTATACCTCACCATAATTTGGATAATTAGTTTTTTCGGTGAATCAATAACTGATTTACCATTATTTGATGTTATAGAAGCACCAA
>JAUWFQ010000158.1 GCA_030606865.1 bacterium | reverse complement strand
AGACAGAAGATGACAAACCCGGCGGTCGTGATGAAAAAAACAGGCAGGTTGTTCAATCCCAACTGGCGGTCGAAGACCAACGGCGCGTAGATGACCAGGTTCTTGGTCCACTGGCGCGGCCGCATGGTCTTGACGATTGCGGTGAGTGTTTCAACCATAATGCTGCAATGATAGCATAAAAGTAAAGGGATAGGGGGAGAAGGGATTTAGGGGGAGGAGATTGTCTATTCAGTCATTTTCGGCTTGCTTCTTCTTGGCTTGAAAACATCGGCGGACAAGCAGAATATCTACAATATTTCTGGGTAAAAGATGACAAGCAATTCAAAATATTTTCAATTGGTTTGGTTCCGGATCCAATACATAATCATGATCAGAAACTGGCCACAGCTCTTCTAATTTCTCAGTGAATCGATAATATGAATACATGCCTTTTATGTCATCTGTAGAACGTGGACTCTCTATCCTTTTCCTGACAAAATTATAATTCTTTGAATCAATTTCTACACCAATTGATTTTCTGTGTAATTGTTTTGCTACTACTAATGTCGTTCCAGTTCCCGCAAATGGATCAAAAACTAAATCCCCAACATTCGTAGATGAGAGAATTATCCTAGCTAACAATTCAACAGGTGATTGTTGTTTATGAACTCTCTCGCCGGTCTCATACCGTAAAGGCTCATCGCCAGCAAAATATCCAGACGTTAATTCCCTAATATCATCCCAAACATCTGTTACAAACATGCCATTAGGCCTCTGATACTTATCTGTCACCAAGAGCGGTGGATCAATTCTAAGCTTATTGAAAACTCTTGGTGCTGAACCCTTTGTAGCGAATGCGATTATCTGATAATGTTTGCCATAACGGATATTGCTTGGTACTGCGGATGTTTTTTTCTTCCAAATTATCAGGTTTTGAAACGTCCACCCCGAAGTTGCTAAGGCATCCAATACGTATTGTGCGTTTTTTTCTCTTTGCATGAAATAAATAGCTGCGCCTTGAGATGATTTTTGGTAAACAATATTACATACCTCGCTCATCCAATCCCAATATTTACGGGGTGTCATATTATCGTCGTGGCTTCTGTAGTCTTTGGATTGGTTAAACGGAGGATCTAAAAATGTTAGATCAAAATCAGTGCCTTGATATTCCTCTAAATACTTTATACAATCATCATTTTTAATATCACAAATCATATGATTCTCCTTAAAATAAGGATTCTATCCGTAATTTATAAAAATCGCCATCTTTTTCAATAAAACCATTTGAGCTTAGATTGTGTAGCAAATTTGATAGGTCAATGAACGTATCCAGTATAATTAATTTTTCGTCAAGTTGGTCATAATCTTGCTTCCGTTCAGACAGATAATAAAGAATTAACGCCATTAAAAAATCATCCTTACCAACCATGTTGCGATTGAAAGTTGACATAAGTTTTGCTGTAATATTACCAATTTTTAATACGACTTGTTTTACACTTATCTCCTGATGCAAAATCAGTCTTGAAAATAGTTTTTTTACCTCCTTCCTAGATCTTAACCCATAAAATTTGGTAAATATATTAGTTACTTCTGACTCGATTTTTCCCGCTAATATGATTGCAATATCGATGCTGTCGATAAATACAGTTTCAAACTGCGACTTTGCATTGGCAATAACTTCCTGATCACTACAAATTGTGGCTGTTTCGGTGTTACTCCTCCAAAGCATTGCTGATATTTTAAATCCAAGACCTATCTTATTCAGGTTTATTGAACTTACCGTCACTCTTTTATCTGTGATCAATAGCTTGGCATGAATGTTTCCGTCAACGGTATGAACCGAGATTCCACTTGCAATCAAATTGCGAAGCATCTTCTGCATTCTGTCGGAGAAATCCATACTAGTAGCACCAGTCAGAATCCGGATTTCAATATTCCCTAGTGAATTTTTTACTAAATAATCAGCAATATCTAGATCGGTAAAACTTTCAGTTGAAATATATACGTATTTATCTGCTTCCTCGATCAAATCGATGATCAGATTTCTACCCTTTACATCGAAAGGACAAAATAATAATTGGTCATTTAATACCATATCATCAGGACATAGAATTGATGGATAATCTGTTATCCAATGATATTTGTGGGTGTCGGTCTCAATAATTCGCGGCAGCTCAAATAATGCTTGAACATTAGGGATATTCGTATTTATGATATTCTTCCGAATAGCGCCATTAGAATTAGCAACCGGCAACACAAACAGCTCTAATAATTCATCGAATTTGTTATTGTATTCACTAATTTTATCGATATCATTTTCAAATATCAAAACGGCATCCAGTTCACTTTGGTCGATAAAGTTTGCTGATAGCGAGACTGCTGATTTTTCCGTGACAATAAACTTTCCATGAAAGGAGTACCATCTTCCGACAGCAGTTGATGTCCTTTCCGGATCACCAATATTCCACTTGCAAAAATGTAGCCTTGCCCCCATTGCTTGCAAACTTTCAAATTGATCTTTAACTCTATCTTGAACATCCTCATTAATGCTGTCGTAAGGTAGAGTAAAAATTTCGACTTCCACACCACTCTTCAACTTTTGATTCAGCACCTCAAACACTTGCTGATTATGAAGTTGAAATATTGCTATACGGATATATTTCTCTGCTTTATTAAATTCGTTGATCACTCTATCAACTACATCCATACCAAAATCGAAATAAACCATGTAAATACTCCTAGATCCTGAATATATAGATAAATTCTCTCTTGATCTGTTTTGCACGTGAAACTTGATTGCTGATTCTCCTCGTAACTGTATCGACATGATGAAAGCCGATTCGTTGGGCAATTGAGAACAACCTCTCATTAGATCTTTTTTTAATATCTTCACCAATAACCAATACAAAATGTCCCTTTAGAATGGATGCAATTTGATTGAATACAATTTCCATATCATCCAAATATGATGTACTCACTCTACCAATCTCCTTGCCTTCTTCAGTTTTTATGTCAAATAATTTAAATGACAACATATGAATTCGAGCATAATTTTGAGCAGACCAATATGGCGGCGAGGTAACAACTAAATCACAATTTTTCACATACTTACTTAATTCCCTGGCGTCTCCAATAATCGGTCTGCAAATTAATTTGTTATCTGTTTCTTTATTTAAATACATAATTGCAAATTTCATCCTGTTTATTTGAGAATACACCCTCCTATATACAGGAATTTTACGAGTAAGATTGTTTACTTCACGATAGTAATGTTTCTTATCAGTATATATTGGGTTTTCAGGGAGCACGGGCGTTACAGAATCCATTCGTGCATTACTCATACCTTTCAGTAATGTGGATAAACCAATCTGTAAAAAATTTTGAACATCGGGTGAATAATTATTAATTTCGTTCAATATCAAATTGATTTTATATGCAACGTCCGGCCTGAACCATGACTTAATAACAGGAAATGGATACTGCTCTAATGAATTTGTGCTTGCTTTATCAGGATACCTCTTTCTTTGTTCAACCCATTCTAGAAATCCGTCAATTTCCTTGGCTTTAGTCTCATTCATTGGCATGGTTTTAGCTTTTGCAATTTTTACAGCTAATGGATTTGTATCTAATCCATAAGATTGACAACCAAGCAATTTAGCCTCTACCAAAGCTGTACCCGAACCCATAAATGGATCTACGACAATGGCATTGCTTTTTGCGAATTGTTTAATAATC
>JAUWFQ010000111.1 GCA_030606865.1 bacterium | reverse complement strand
TCCCAAGCCCATTTAATTGCTTCGGCTTTATAATAGTCACCAAATGACCAATTGCCAAGCATCTCAAAAAATGTATGGTGATAGGAGTCTAATCCGACTTCTTCAAGGTCATTATGTTTTCCGCTGACCCGAATACATTTTTGACTGTTTACAATTCGATTACTTTTTGGTTCTTGCTCATTTAAAAATACCGGTTTGAACTGGTTCATTCCCGCATTAGTAAATAAAAGTGTAGGATCATCCAATGGTGCAACAGATGAACTCCGTACTACTGAATGATTTTTATCTTTGAAAAAATTGATAAAAGATTGCCGTATTTCGTTACTATTCATTTTTCAAATTAATAAGATTTTATGGATTGAAAAACAAATATGTTAAAAGCGTTATTTTGAATTATAAAGGTTTTCTAAACGTTAAAAGCCAAAACTAGTCTCTAATAAAGATATATTGATCGATTCATCATTATCAAATACATCACCATCGCCATTTTTATCTAAATAGGATCTTTTAAATGAATAATTTAGTATCATCCCCCATCCTATTTTAACTCCGACTGAAAAACCCATAATTGTATTTTCGGTTGACTCAAACTTAAATGGATTTGGTACATTTCTTTGTTGATAAAATGCCGATGCCGATTCTATACTTCCCATGGGTTGAATTAATTCTGCTGAAGCCAAAAAACTTTCAAGTGTTTGATATTTAAATGCTCCGGTCTTCCGTTCTCCAGTCTCCCATTCCCATTTATCTCCATACATACTCTGATAGGTTGCGCCAATTAGAAAATATTCGTTTATATCAAAATCAACTCGGCCATAGATCCCGCGCATTGTACCAAATTCACCAAGATAATCCGATTTAGGCGTGACCTTAATGGACGTAACTCCATTTTCTGCTGAAGTAACAGTTGCACGCGTATGCTCATAAGCACGATCCCAATATTCAAAATTAAATTTTCCGTCCGGTATTATACGATATTCAACCTGCCAGCTAAAAAAACCAATATGATTAAATATTCCAACAGGTGCAAAACCATATTCCAATTCTACAGTTTCACCCGTTTCAGGATCAATTGTTTTACCAATCATTTTGGCAATTTGACTATAAACAGATAATGATGTAAGCTTGTTCTGAATTATCGGAATTGACAGATCAATTGCTACGGCACTAATTGGTTTGGGATTATCAAGGATATTCATTGGCTCGTTTTTCAATTGTATATCTTTATCAGGCAAAGAATCATAAAATGCTTGGTTAAAGGAACCTTCCGGCAGTGAATCCCAATAATCGTGAATCACATCGAGGTTATATACATCGGGTTTACCGTCTCCATCTCTGTCAAATTCGTTCGGATCATCATCGGCTAAACCGTCATCATCAGAGTCAAGCCAAAATTTGTCATCATACGGAAAACTATCCACGATATCCGGTCTTCCATCGTAATCACGATCTTGTAATCCTAGATATTGATTCTGGTCAGTTACGGCGCTGATTCCAAGATGCAATCCAGTTGGTATGACACTGGAAACACGTCCTCCAACAACACTTGCATTTTCCTTAAAATTATTTACAAATGCTTGCAATGAAACATATTTCGACTGAAGCTTGGCATCTAATCCAATTTTTCTCTGCTGTGGATAATTAAATGTATTCGAATATCTGTTGACCAATATCCCATAACCCAAGGTTGTTCTTTCGAGAGCACCAACTCTGACATATAACGGTTCATATCGGGTACCGTACTGAATAAAATATATCTTATCTAGTATTGTATTTTTTATCGCTACACTATTTGAAAAATTCCATTCATCTTGATGTAATTTGCCATTTTGGTCAATATACATAATAATGTCCAAACCAAATTTTAATTTCCAAATATCAATTGTAGGACGAAGCGCAAACTGTCCCCACATTTTATCATCAATTGTAGCTAAACCAAATACACCGCGCATAGAGAATGGATTTTGAGCTTGTAACCCTATTACACAGAATAAGATAAGAATTAGTATACTGTTTTTCTTCATTGCATTAATTGTATGTTGGATGAAAATACAACTTTTACAAATAAATATGAATTAGGAAATATCATTTTGTGTTTTTCATTTGTATTTAAAATAATTATTAAAATCAATCTTTCTAATTGTTGAATTTATTAAAATCCCCTAAAATCTGACATCATCTGAAACAATTTGTCAATAGAACTGTAATTAGATTATGAAAATTATTAATAAAAAAATCAATATTGCTATTATATGTTTAACGCTCAGCATTGTTTCCATTAATGCACAAACAAAATCTATAATAACACATTTAAACATTGAAAATAAAAAAAATGGCGCTTTTGTAAAAATATTTACCACTTCGCCTGTTGACCCAAAACATATAACCGGATGGAATGCTGATGATGGTTGGTTCTATATCACTATCCTTGGTGCCATAGCAGATTCAGGACGTGTTGTAAATTCGGAAATAAAATATCCGGTTTCTCAAATTCAAGTAGACAACGCGGAAGAGTCGGCTCAAATTGCGTTAAAAGTAGATAAAACAATTGAAAATTTTGAATTTTATCAATCAAAATCACCACCTGAAATATTGGTATCACTACGGTTCCCGATTAATGAAATTGCAACTGTTTTGGAACAAGAACGAGAAAATATGGGATCTGTAGAATATGTTACTACTATTGATGGCAAAATCGAAACCGATGAACGAGTACCGATACCTAATCAATATAAAAGAATCCGTGCTGCATTATATTTATCTGGAGCTTCGCTCACGATTGCAGGTGCAGCTCTCCAGTCTAATAAATCCGAGAAATTCAGTTGGGAAATTCCGGCGGGTTTAGCGATTATTGCCGGAACATTCATTTACGACAAATATTTTCATCAATACGAAAAAGAATAATTTATAATCTTTACAATTGAAAAAGTTAAAAGTACTTTTAATATTTTTACTGGTTTCTACTACCTTATCGTTTGCTGATAATAAATCGATAGTAACTCAATCAGCAAATACTGTAATTGAAGTACTTGAAGAAAGAGCCTTTGTTAGACACCTCACTCCCTATCTAATTGATATTGCTCGAAATGGACATTTATTGTCTGATGAAACAAAAACTAAACTTGAATCATTAGGATTTGATTTTTCGGGGAATATGGTAACAATGGTAAGATCAACTTATTATGATTTTTACTATGATACTGATCATTTCCGAATTCACTATGATTTAACTGGGACTAATGCTGTTGATAATACCGATTCCGATGGAGATTCAGTACCGGATTATATTGAAACCATGGCAAATGTATTTGAAGAAGTATATGATCATGAAATTAATATACTTGGCTATACAGCTCCACCTAACGATGGCACGAATGTCGGTTCGAATACTTATGATATTTATGTCGAGAATCTTGGACAAAGTGCTTATGGTTGGACTAATTATGGCGCACTAATTGGTGATAACGAGAATTCTCCAAATGTTACAGAAAATAATGCTTATCTAAGTCACATAATTATGAATAGCAATTACGATGGTTTTCTTCCTAATACAGAACTTGAGAATATCCAAGTTACAGCCGGACATGAATTTTTCCATGCAATTCAGCTTGGTTATGACGGAGAGGAAGAAGTTTGGTTAATGGAAGCTACTGCCGTATGGATGGAAGATGAAACTTATGACGATGTTAATGACTGTTATCAATATATGATTCCATGGTTTGCAAAACCATACTTATCGTTAAATCGACCCAATGATTTACATCAGTATGGCTCATATATCTTTTTTAAATATATCGATGAACATTTGGGTGGACGTAATCTCATCAGGAAAACTTGGGAGCAAAGCCGAATCTTTGATAGCAATAACGGAGATTACAGCGTTCAATCAATTGATCTAGCATTAAAAGAGCATAACCATTCATTTAAAAAAGCGCTAAATAATATGGCTATTGCCAATCGAATACTATCTTCAGATAATAGTGCCGGACAATATGCTTACGAGGAAACGAATGGTTATCGGGATTACTTCGATCAAAATAACCGTTCAATACAATTAGGTATTCATGATTCACTTAATTTCAGCATTGGGGATATCACAAATATTGAGAGTTACAACTTACAAAAATATGGTTCTCAATATATAAAAATTAACTCGGTTGATCCGGTAAGAATATCAATCAAAAAACCGGTGGGAGAAGATGGCTCAATTAATGATTTAACACTTCATACAATAGTAAAAACCATTTCGGGAAATTATGAAGTACAAACTAGTAATATATTGAATATTGATCCCGGTTCAAATAATGATTGGATATATGCGGTAATCGTTGCTGATAGCAGCGAAGGATCAAATTATAATTATGCTTTATCTTTTACTGATGGAACAAAAAACACTAATACAGAATTTACGATCACGCGTCAATTTCCGAATCCTTTCAACAATTCAATAACAATAAAATTGAAAGTTTTTACTCCTCAAAATATCGACTTAATAGTGTATGATATGCTAGGAAGGAAAATAAATACCTTATTTTCAGGATTTTTATCAGACGGCAGCCATGAGTACTTATGGAATGGCGTAAATAATCACAATGAAAAAGTTAGCTCAGGTATTTATTATATCACTGCGGTAAGTGATAACCGCCAAGAGTGGAAAAAGATAACTTTAATTAAATAATCATTATTTTATACCCCCACTTTAATTCTCCCCCTAAAATAGGGGGAGATGTCCGAAGGACAGAGGGGGTATTTTAAATAATATAAACTTAACCGTTTACAGCAAGTAATTCTCCTTTTTGATCTAAAACTAATAAATTGTCATAGCCGCCAATCGGTTTACCGTTTATAATAATTTGTAGAACAGTTCGTCCACCGGTCAATTCCACTAATTTTTCCCGGCTCATTCCTTCATTTTCAATATTAATTTCTTTGTATTCAAAACCACGCTCCTTAAGTAATCGCTTGGCAGCGCTGCAATATGGACAAACTGTTATTTTGTAAATTTTAATCATCGTATCCCTTTTAATTTAAACTTTATAATAATTATAATCGAAAAGTTAACAACTTTTTCAATTGATAATTGTAATGTGTATTACATTCAGAGTAATTTTTTTATCACATCATGCTTAGCAAATTACCCACTCATATTATTTGCCACTATTCAGAAATCGGTTTGAAAGGTAAAAACCGCATATTCTTTGAGAGAAAACTCAAAGAGAATATCAAATATGCTCTGAATACCTCTATACCTGATTCATTTGTTACAGTTCAAAGATTACGGGGACGATTTTTAATTGAGTTAACAGAATCCGGACAAGAATCTATCGCTAAGATTAAGGAAGTATTAATAAATATATTTGGTTTAGCTTATTTTGCATTTGCCTATGAATCTGAATCGGATTTAGATATAATTAAATCAGATTCTGTGGAATTAATGAAGAGGCTCGAGTTCAACACATTCCGCGTTACTGCTCGTCGTATTAGCTCGCAATTTCCATATACATCACAAGAATTAAATGAAGAAGTTGGCGCTGAAATCCTTGAAAAATTAGATAAAAAAGTAAATCTTAATTATCCTGAAGCAACCTGCTTTATTGACGTTTTGGATGAAGGCACTTTCCTTTTTACAGAAAAGATACAATCGGTAAAAGGACTTCCGGTTGGTGTGAGCGGAACAGTAATTGTGATGCTATCCGGTGGGATTGATTCACCGGTAGCGGCATATTATGCAATGAAACGCGGTATGCGTGTAATATATGTTCATTTCCATTCGGTTCCTTTGGTCTCGGAAGCATCAGTGGAAAAGGTGCGCGATACGGTTTCTATTTTAAATAAATATCAACCTAGATCTAAATTATACTTAATGAAGTTTGCTCCGATTCAACAACAGATATTGGTCGATTGCTATGAAAAATTGCGCGTTGTTCTGTATCGTCGATATATGATGAAAATTTCGGAAAAAGTTGCTGAGATAGAAAACGCCAAAGCGATTTATACAGGTGAAGCACTTGGACAAGTGGCATCACAAACTATAGAAAATATAACTGTGGTAGAGGAATCGGTTAATCTACCAATCAT
>JAUWFQ010000149.1 GCA_030606865.1 bacterium | reverse complement strand
ATCCTTTCTAAGTTATTACAAGTATGCTGGCATAACAGAAGTTTGCAGCCGACCGAAAAGCAATGTTTGAAATTAGTTTCGGATGGTAGGTTTATTATGAGTATTATAAGATAATTTGCAGTAGAATATAATGTTATGCTTAAAAAAATTAGTACAATTGAAAAATAAAAACATCAAATATCAACAAACACAATAGAATTTAATATGAACTGGAAAAAGATACTTAAAATCGGAGTTTTAGCAGGCATAGTTTTCGGAATAGTTCTTTTTATTGGTGGAGCAATAACTGCACGTATAGTCTATGGTGCTCAAATGGCGCCAGAGGGTAAGTTTGATGAGAGTCAAATGAATGCATTTTATTTTATTTGGACAAAAATAATGATTGGGATATTTTTCGGAATTTTGTTTCTATATTTTTATGAAAAATTATCTGTTGTAAAAAGAATTGAAGGTGCTTTGGAAGGTTTGAAATATGGTTTCTTTTTTTGGTTCATTATTTCACTTTGGAATTTATCACATCCATTAGTATATGAATCAATTTGGAATAGGGATCAATTATTTTGGTTGTTGTATACCTTGTGGGGCTTTTTGGCATTTGGAGCAACAACAGGATATTTGTATCGAAGGAGAACAACTAAAAAATCAAAATAGAGTTACTTATATAAAAATTGAATTATTAGAAAATGTTTTTAATATAGGTTGTATAGTAAGCATAATCAGTCATTGCAGCCGAACTAAACAGCAGATGGTTTTTTGGAATTTTGTCGGATTTGGTTCAAGTTCAATTATTTTTTAGAGTTCATCTCCTGCTGTATGGTCGGCTGAATTCCAGTCCGTTATATAAAATCCGTTTCTACTTGGATATATGAGTATTATATGGTAATTTGCAGTAGAATATAATGTTAGGCGTTTAAATCATTAAATAAAAAGCTTAGGAGGTTAATATGAAGCGAAAGAATTTATTTTTAGACTACTGTGTTATTGCATTAATCCTATTTAGCTATGGCTGCACAAATGAACCTGATAATGTTGCTATTTCATCAGACGGAGTAGAAATCAGTTTCGATAAACAGGGAAAAGGTGAGCCGGCAATTGTTTTTGTTCACGGGTGGACTAATAATAGGAGTATCTGGGATGCACAAATGGCTCACTTTTCTGAAAAATACAGCGTGATAGCGGTCGATCTTGCCGGGCATGGACAATCCGGTGATAACCGTACTACATGGACGATGTCATCATTTGGTGAAGATGTTGTTGCTGTTATCAATCAACTTAAACTTGATCAGGTCGTGCTTGTGGGTTTTTCTATGGGCGGGCCCGTTATTATTGAAGCTGCAAAGAAGGCGCCCGAGCATGTTGCCGGACTGGTACTGGTGGATAATTTACAAAATATTGAAATGAAGATTCCACCGGAAATGATTGGGTTTATGGATAGTCTTATGATGGATTTAGTGACAAATCCGACTAACGAAAAATTGGTAAGTCTTGGTTTTTACAAAAGGAATCCTGATGCATCGTTTGAGCGAGTTCTATCTTTCTTGAAGGATGGTCCCCGACCAAGCTGGAATGGATCAATTAATGAATATTTTAAATGGTGTAATGACGATTGTATTGAGTCGCTTAAAAAGATCCAAACCCCTATTATTGCAATTAATTCGGATTCAGAACCGACAAACGTGGAAGCCTTCAGGGAGTATGTTCCTTCATTCAAGGTGAAGATCGTACCAGATGTAGGACATCTTATTTTTTGGGATGCCTCGGAAGAGTTCAATCGTCTGCTTGAAGAGAGCATCCAGGAATTTATAAATTAATCAAAATCAGAGTAGTATTATTTGAGCAAATATTTATTGGTACCAAAAAACGCATAACAAGCGCTTCAACACTGACACCAAACGCGTTCCTCGATTATGGCATTGTTTTATCCCGAATGCAGGTGTAAGCAATTTTTAAATCCTTGTCCGCTGGGTTTGGCGCAGGTTAAGCGCAGTCCGTTAAACAATTTTTTACACCAAAATTATTACCCGGATAATTAAGAAGTAAGAAGTAATTAGTAAGAAGTAGGTGGTAAAAGGTGTCCCGTCCTGAAATATGTCTACACAATACTTAGAAAGCAGTTTATTGGAAACAAAAATCGTATAATACCGCAATACAAACTTATACAAAACCTAAAATTTAAGTGAAGAAAACAGGAGGTGTATCAAACGGGCTCCGGATATTATATTTATTAAAAAAAGTAGTATTATATAGAATCTGTTTTTACTTGGATATATGAGTATTATATTGTAATTTACGGTAGAATATAATGTTGGGCCTATAAAACTTGAAAATATCTTAATAATCAATTTCTTTTTAATTATTATAAATTCGATTAAAAAAAATAACTTGTATCATATTGAGCGAAGAAAATGAAAGCTAAAAAAATAGTAACAGAACTATTATCTGAAGCAGGTATTTCCATTAATGGCAAAATGCCGTGGGACATTCAGGTCCACGACAATCGGTTCTACCGACGAATCCTGAGTGAAGCAGATTTGGGATTGGGAGAATCTTATATGGACGGTTGGTGGGATTGTGAGGCTCTGGACGAATTTATCAATAGAATTTTCAAAGCAAAGCTCAACAAAAAGGTAATTGGAAACTGGAAAACTTCATTGTATGTATTAAATACAAAACTTTTTAATCGACAGAAAAAATCCCGAGCCTCTCAGGTTGGAGAACAACATTATGATCTGGGGAACGATTTATTTCAGGCTATGCTCGATACCAGATTAAATTATACGTGTGCCTATTGGAAAAACGCTAAAAACCTTGATGAAGCGCAAGAAGCTAAGTTAGACCTGATTTGTAAAAAAATCAACCTTAAACCAGAGATGACTGTCCTGGAATTAGGCTGCGGCTGGGGCAGCTTTGCTAAATATGCGGCTGAAAAATATGGCGCAAAAATCGTGGCAGTAAACATATCCAAAGAACAAGTCCAACTCGGCAGAGAACTATGCAAGGGATTACCGGTTGAACTACGGCTTCAAGATTACCGTGAAGTTGATGGGAAATACGATGCCGTAATTTCTATTGGAATTCTTGAGCATGTGGGATATAAAAATTACCGTACTTACATGGAAGTTGTCAATCGTTGTCTGAAAGATGATGGCCTTGCTTTTATCCACACTATTGGTAGTAATATAAGCACAACTCATGTATATAAATGGACCGATAAATATATCTTCCCTAACAGTATGCTGCCTTCAATAAACCAGATAGCTAAAGCTATGGAAGGATTGTTTGTAATGGAAGATTGGCACAATTTTGGGCCGGATTACGATAAAACATTGACGGCTTGGTATCAAAATTTTAATAATGCCTGGCCCAAATTGAAAGATAAATATGGGGGCCGGTTTTACCGAATGTGGCGGTTTTATTTACTTAGCAGTGCAGGGGGATTTAGGTCACGGAATCGACAATTATGGCAAATTGTAATGACAAAAATGGGTAAAAAGCAACCGAATTGTCGAATTAGCTAATAACCAATCACCCGAAAGTTTAAAAACCTTTGGGAACATTAATTGTACCGAATAACTCAATATTGGTAATATATGATCTATTCCAAAGTCATCATCGTTGGTGGCGGACCAGCAGGCTCTACCTGTGGATGGAAATTAAGACAAAACGGCAGCGAATGTTTAATTTTAGATAAACAAGAATTTCCCAGAACAAAATTATGCGCAGGCTGGATAACTCCCCGGGTCATCAACGATTTGATGATCAATATAAATGATTATCCGCATAGTCTTGTGAATTTTAATAAATTTCATGTTCATATTTACAGCAAAGAATTAAAAATAAAAGTCCACCAGTATGCCATTCGAAGACATGAGTTTGATTACTGGCTTCTAAAACGAGCTGGTGTTGAAGTACACACACATGAAGTTAATGATATAAAAAAAAACGGTGATTATTACGTTATTGACGATCAATATTATTGCAAATATTTAGTTGGAGCAAGTGGCACGCATTGTCCCGTATATCGAACGTTTTTCAAGCATATTAATCCCAGGGCTAAAGATTTATTAGTTGTAACTCTTGAGGAGGAATTTCCTTATGATTATCATGATGGAAACTGTCATCTCTGGTTTCTTCAGAACAAGCTCCCTGGTTACTCGTGGTATGTTCCCAAAAGCAATGGATGTTTAAATATCGGTATCGGTGGCTTCTCTGAAAAATTAAAAGCCAATAATGACAA
>JAUWFQ010000067.1 GCA_030606865.1 bacterium | reverse complement strand
GAAAGCCTATCTCATGAATTACCATCTCATGCCTATAGTACATGGTTTGAGCCAATTTTGCCAATTGCAGTAAATGATACCGAATTAGTATTAGAAGTTCCCAATCAGTTCTTTTTTGAATGGATTGAAAGTCATTATCATGGCCTAATTGAGTCTACAGTAAAAGAAAAGTTACAAAATGACTTTTCTGTAAAATATACAATTGCACCTACCGGAATAGATAGGTCAACAATTAATTTTGAAAACATTGATAGTGACAAAACACAGCAAAAAAAGAGATTTAAACCACCTATTTTAAATGAGAACTACACATTTTCTAGATATATTGAAGGGGCAAATAATCAATTTGCAAAAGCTGCTGCATTATCTACGGCAGAATCGCCCGGAGTAGAAGCGTTTAATCCTCTAGTTGTTTATGGTGGCGTTGGTCTTGGTAAAACGCATTTGTTACACGCAATCGGAAATCATCTGCTTGCAAAAAATGAAAACATTAATATTATTTGTGCCTCAAGTGAAAAATTCACCTTAGATTTTATTTCAGGTATTCAAAAATCGAAAACGATAGAATTTTCACGTTTCTATCGGCAAGCCGATGTGTTATTAATAGATGATATCCAGTTTTTTCAAGGAAAGGAACAAACCCAAGAACAATTTTTCCATACGTTTAACGAATTATATCAATCAGGAAGGCAAATTGTCCTTACCGCCGATAGATATCCAGGCGATATGCAAGGTTTGGAAGACAGGTTATTGTCACGTTTTCACTCGGGCCTTGCGGTGGATATTCAACCGCCCGATTTTGAGACAAGAGTGGCGATTCTGTTAGAGAAAGCCGAACAGAACGGATTAAGTCTACCATATGCCATGATTGAATTTATGGCCACACATATTAAGAATAACATTCGCGAATTAGAAAGCACTATTATACGCATTTTAGCTTATTCATCCTTATCGAATAAAGAAATTGATGAGCAATTAGTAAAAAAAGTAGTTAAAGAACGACTAGGGAAGCGATTTTTAGCTGAAATCAAACTCGAAGATATAGTGCGTAGAGTATCCGAAGTAACATCAATTTCAGAAAGAGAGATTGTTGGAACGAGTAGAAAAAAAGAGTTGGTTGAGGAAAGGCAGATTGCAGCCTATCTTGGCAGGGAAATATTGTGTGCGTCACTTTCGAGCATAGGCATATATTTTGGTGGTAGAGATCACACAACAATTTTACATGCTTGCAAAAATATAGAAGAGAAAATAAAATCGGAAAAAAGAATAAAACAACTGGTTGAATCAATTAAAAATGAGCTTGCAGCTGCAACAATATAATAATAAATTTTTTAATTGTAACGTTACAAAAAAGAGTTAAATTTTACAGAAGATAAAATTTATAAATAGGAGAAAAATATGCAGAAAGGCAGTTTAAATAAGGTACTTTTAATAGGACATCTTGGTGCAGATCCGGAAAGCCGGTTTATGACATCGGGAAGCGCAGTTACAAATTTTAGTTTAGCAACTAATGAATCGTGGAAATCAGCCGAAGGCGACAGTAAGGATAAAACCGAGTGGCATAAGGTTGTAATTTTCGGTAAAAAGGCAGAAACGGCAGCAGAATACATGAAAAAAGGTCAATTAGTATTTATTGAGGGGCGTTTACAAACCAGGTCTTGGGAAGACAAAGACAAAGTAAAACGATATACTACTGAAATATTGTGTGATAATTTTACAATGTTAGGACGCAAGGGGGAAGACGGAGGTACCAGCTCTGCTCAAAAAGATGCAGATCAAGAAGACGACCTTCCTTTTTAAATTAGGACTTAAAGAAAAGAGGGGCTTTTATGCCCCTCTTTTTTTATCATTAAATAAGCAAATCAATGTCAAAAGAACGCAATCTTAACAAATATTCTGTAAGACCAAAAGCTGTAAGGTATGTATTAGGATACTTTATATTGTTTTTAGGTAGTATATTGGCAAAGATACAAATAAAGGGGAGTGAAAATATTCCAAAAAAAGGTCCATTTATCCTAGTTTGTAACCATTTTAATAGACTTGATCCACCGTTTGTTATTTTTGCAATCAAGAGACCGATTAATTTTTTAATGGCAAGTGATCTAAAGATAGAAGCGCAGATTATGTGGGCTCCGTGGTTATATGGGTTTATTCCAACAAACAGGCAAAAGATTGCCCCAACAACAATAAAGAAATCTCTTGCAGCCATTAAGAAAGGTGAAATTGTTGGAATTTTTCCTGAAGGTGGAGCTAAGGAGCAATATATTAGACCCGCTAAAAATGGAGCAGCCTATTTAGCGATGACAACAGGTGCACCAATATTGCCAATGAGTTTGATTGGAATGGATAATATATGGACAAATTGGTTTAAAGGGATAAGACCAAAATTGCAAATAAATATAGGAAGATTATTTCTTCCCCGGTCATTACCAAAAGGACGTAAAGATAGAAACAAAGCTATAAAAATAACCGGAGAGGAAATAATGTGTAGAATAGCTGCATTATTGCCGGAAGAATATCATGGTGTATATATCAGCGATAAACGAATTAATAATTTTCGCTCAAATGCGCTCTTGGCGAATTAACAATAATTAAATATACGCCGAACAGGATTAAAACTCCTCCCGCTAAAGTAATAAACGGAACTTTCTCCAAAAAGATCATCCATGCCAAAATGGAAGCAATGACGGGTTCGCCAAGCGGCACTGAAGCTATTATTGTAGGCGACGTAAATTTTATTCCATAATATAACAAGCTGTGTCCTAAAATGGTTGGGATAAATCCGAGCGCCAATAACCACAAAAAATCAGATTTGTTCAATACAAAAATATTTTCACCATTCGCATATGCAATAATGAATAAAAGCATTGCCGCAATCAAATATAGTAAACGAGTATAAGATACTGTACTTGTATCTGTTCTAATCTTGTTTGCCAAAAGATATACAAATGCAATACAAAGCGCTGCTGATAGTCCAAAAAGCTTGCCAATTTCCGAATTAGTGGTTAGCGAGAAATTCAAACTGGTTATCATAATTGTACCAATTAATGCCACGATGAATCCTATAAAAACTATTTTTTTAAATTTCCTTTTAAAAACAAACCGCTCAATTAAAAGGGTGAACATAGGTGCTGTTATACCCAATAAGGTCGCATTTGCGATACTAGTTAATTTTACCGCTTGATAGAAACAAACAAAATGCAGACCTAAAAAGAATCCTGAAAGAACAAACGGAATAATATTTTGCTTATTTATTTTATTTTGAGGTTTAAAGAAACTGTAAAGCCAGACAGCAATGCTGGCAAATACTAGCCGCCAAAGCGAGATAACTATCGATGAAACTTCGGGTAGGAATCGTGCTATAATTGATGATGTACTTACTGCAAATAAGGCAACTACTAGGACTAAATTTATTTTAATGTTCATAGAACAATTAGTCTACGAAATGTTTATAATGATCATAATTGAGAGTCATAAATATAGGTAAATTGATTAAATTAGGTTCCTGATATTTTTAACAAGGATGTAATATGAAAAGTTTAAAAATTAACTTAATGTTGATAGTAATTATAATAATTTTCGTAGCACTGCTTGGCTTTTGTTATCTTTCAATACCAAAGGACTTTTTTACGGAAAAACTGGATTGTATAAAGGGCGCTGATAATCAATTTATTGGATATTCAGATACTAATTATTTTGAAGATAGCTATCAAGAAAAAGCGAGAGAGCTATTATTAAACAAATCAATAACTGAGTACCGCTATATCTTTCAAACCTTTGTTGATGAGGGTCCTAAAACTTATATGTATGTGAAATTTAACGGGCAAAGTGGCTGTTTTACAGCTAAAATGCTTGTGAATAAGTGGGATAGATTGGAGGGAATAAAAAGAACCAATGGCGTTTCGTGGCCTTCTGAGTTGTATGATCTCGAATGGGTAGTAGAAGATATAAACGGAGTCGAGGAACTAATCTACGTAGATATGCACAAAATTATTGATTAAATCACATTTTATTGTGATTCAAAGAATTTGCTATTTGCCCAATCCTTCATTGCCACTATCCAAAACAAATTTCCATTCACCGTTAGCGTTTTTCTTCCATATAGATACATACGTGCCTTTTTGTTCCGATTTGCCGGTATTAATTTTATATGTACCATAGGTATATCCAAGATCGCCGGATTTAGCAACTTCAGCATAAAGTGGTTTCCAAGTAAATTCTATATTGCTATCATCATTTTGAAATAACTGTTTAATTTTGTTTTTTCCAATGACAGGCATACTATTTGTTCGCAATATTACGCCCTCTTCGGCAGCATAATACAAAAATGCATAGTTCATACCCTTTTCTTTACACAGAGTAGAGAAAGCCTTATCAACATTTATTTATTCTGCATTCATATTTAAATTCATATGTTTATTACACCCAATTAGCAGGAATAATAAAATAACTGTTAATATCCTTTTCACTTATTTTACTCAGTAAAAGTTCGATATATTTTATTTTCCTACGACTCGATGTCTTCGTTCGACTCTTCTACTTCTTCATCAGCAGTTTCTGGTGCTTTTTCCGTTTCTTTTTGCAACTGCATCGGATTTTTAGGATGAGGTTCTTTACGTTTATTCAATTTCATCCTTATTGGTTCAATGCGCGGTGGCCAATAATTATTACTGCGATCGGCATCAGCAGTTTCCAAGTGTGGGTCTAACACAATACGCCTTACTTCCTTATTAAAAACAAACACCTTAGAAACATTTTCGGTATTGTTTAGCCAAACTTCTGCCGGTATGTATTGTTTTTCCTTTGTACCATCATCAAACTCAAATTCTAAGATAATCGGCATTACCTGTCCGCCAATATTTGAGAAAGATAATTTATAATAATTATTGTTTGCCTTCAACAACGTTATTTCATTATCGTCCAAAGATTCTAAATATTCAGCATATTGCTCATCGTCTTTGGTGGTTATTTCAAAGCGGTCGTATGTGTCATAAAAATCTAATAGTGTGGAATCTTGCTCAACAGCACGATCCAGTTCCTCTTTATTTCGCATACTTGCGATGTATTTATCGCGCGTATCATAACGTTCTTTTTGCAGCGGGTTTTCGATATTAGGATCTCCGGTATCAACCTGGTACCACTTGACTTCATTTAGGCTAATATCAACGTGATCAGTCGTGAAAAACCAACCACGCCAGAACCAATCAAGGTCGGTGCCGGATGCGTCCTCCATCGTACGGAAAAAATCCGCTGGCATAGGGTGTTTGAACATCCAGCGTTGAGCGTATGTCTTGAAAGCATAATCAAAAAGTTCACGGCCCAGTATAGTTTCGCGCAAAATATTGAGCGCTGCAACAACTTTACCATAAGCATTGTTACCGAATTGTTTAAGCGATTCGGAGTTGGTCATAATCGGGACTTGCCCTGCTTTATCCCCTGACATATAATCGGCAATGACTTGTACGTTTCCGCGGTGCGATGGAGAATCCTCTTGCCATGCCTGCGCAGTCAAGTTTTGTACAAAGGTATTTAATCCTTCGTCCAACCAAGTCCATTGCCGTTCATCAGAATTGATGATCATCGGGAAAAAATTGTGCCCGACTTCGTGTCGCACGACACCAATCATTCCATATTTAATATCTTTTGAGTAAGTTTCATCATCCTCTGGGCGACCGCCATTGAAAGCCATCATCGGGTATTCCATTCCGATATTTTTTGTGTGAATTGAACTCGCATGGGGATATGGGTAGTCAAAGGTGTATATTGAATAATTTTTTATGGTATGTGCGATGACTTTGGTAGAATACTGCTCCCACAAGGGATTGCCTTCTTTGGGATAATAAGACATCGCCATAGCGGTACGATTACCGAATTTCATACCCATTGCATCCCAGATGAATTTGCGTGAGCTGGCAAAAGCATAATCACGAACATTTTCTGCTTTGAAATACCAGGTTTTTGTTCTTTCACTGCGGTTCGATTCCTTTGCCAATGCTTCTTCAGGCGTTACAATGAGCACCGGCTCCGTGCTGGTTCTGGCTTTGCTTAACCGCGAACGATGATTGGCTGAAAGTACTTGTCTGGGATTTTGTAGAACGCCGGTAGCAGCAATTATATGATCCGCGGGAACAGTGATTTTAACATTAAAATTGCCGAATTCGAGAGCGAATTCACCGCGACCTAAAAATTGTTTGTTCTGCCATCCTTCAATGTCACTGTAAACAGCCATTCTGGGATAAAATTGAGCAATGGTATAAATGTAATTGCTATCTTCTTTAAAAAATTCCATTCCGGATCGTCCGCCTACTTTGTCGCGATCGTTAATATTATACCACCATTTAATTTGAAATTTTATGGATTCACCGTGTTTTAGTGGCTTAGGCAGGTCAACTCGCATCATTGTTCCGTTTATTGTATAAGGTAAGGGTTTTTCAGCGCTATCTTTGACGTGTTCAATTTTAAAACCACCGTCGTAGTCAGAATTGTAGCGTTGAATTGTACCGAAATGTTCTTCATCAGACAAAGTTCCGGGGCGTATTTTAAATGCATCGGATCCCTGCGCACGCACATTTTGGTCGAGCTGAACCCATAAATAGCTTAAAATATCAGGAGAATTGTTGCGATAGGTTATTGTTTCAGTGCCATATAGACGTTGGCATTCATCGTCTAACACTATATTCATTTTATAATCAACCTGTTGCTGCCAGTATTTATGCCCGGGTGCGCCAGATGCAGTACGGTATGCGTTAGGTGTTGGCAGTTCCTGCTTTAATTGAGCGAATTTTTGTGCGTCAACATTTAGTGTTGGTTGCGCAAAAAGAAAAGATGCTGCAAAAAGGATGATATTCAAATATCTTTTCATTATAACCTCATTTTATGAACAAAAATATAAAAAGGATGTAATATATGGTATAACAAAAAATATTGAAGAACGTTGTCATAATAATTAATAAAAAACCATATAGATTTTATTTTACTAAACGTCTTTAAAAGAGATATATAACATATGTAATTTCCGTACTCAAATTCAATAAATATCCAATAATAATCAATAAAATTTAACATGCGAATAGGAATTAGAAGAGAAGATAAAAATGAATGGGAAGCCCGTGTACCCCTAATTCCAAACGACGTAAAAAAATTAGTAAGTAACGGTATAGAAGTAATATTACAGCCGTCACCAATCCGAATATTTTCAGATCAAGAATATATCGATGCGGGCGCAACAATCTCCGAAGATTTATCATCTTGCCCCTTGATCCTTGCCGTTAAAGAAATACCGATTAATTTTATCGAAAAAGGTAAAACATATGTTTTCTTTTCGCATACAATTAAGGGACAAGATTATAATATGCCGTTGTTGCAAAAAATGATGGATGTAAAAACACAGCTTATTGATTATGAACGTATTGTTAATGAGAATGGACAACGACTGATTTTTTTTGGCAGACATGCTGGATTAGCTGGCATGATAGATTCGCTTTGGGCTTTTGGAAAACGATTTGAATCTGAGGGTGTACGCAATCCGTTTAGTAAAATAAAAAAAACATTTGAATATCGGGGACTTGATAAAGCTCAAGTCCAAATTGGTAAAATTGTTGATGAAATCCGCAGAAATGGAATTCCCAAAGAAATGCGTCCTTTGGTTTGTGGATTTAGTGGTTATGGGAACGTATCGCAAGGAGCGCAAGAAATTTTTGATATATTGCCACATCGAGGGATATCCCCGCAGGATTTATTAACTAACAAAAATTTATTTGATGAATCAAAACATATTTTATATAAAGTTGTTTTCAAAGAAAGTGATTTAGTTGAGACAAAGAATTCTGAAGACAAATTTGAATTGCAGGACTATTACGACAATCCGCAGAAATATAAATCTAAGTTTGAAAACTATTTACCACAACTTTCAATGTTAATGAATTGTATTTATTGGGATACGCCCTATCCAAGATTAATTACATTAGATTATTTAAAAACTGCATGGACTGAATCTATAAATCAAAAATTAAAAGTAATTGGTGACATAAGTTGTGATATTGACGGCGCAATTCAATGTACAGTGAAGTCAACCGAACCGGGTAATCCGGTTTATGTTTATAGTCCGTTGGACTCTTCCGTAAATGATGGCGTTGAAGGAATTGGTCCTGTAATAATGGCTGTAGACAATCTTCCATGTGAACTGGCCGAAGAAGCCTCAAAATCATTCAGCAAAGTGTTGGTTGGTTTCATTCCGCAGCTTGTAAGTGCAGATTATAATGTTGTTTTTAAAGATTTAAAATTGCCGAACGAATTACGCAAAGGAATGATTTTATATAGAGGAAAACTTACTTCAGAATATAAATATTTAGAAAAATATTTATTAAAATCTTCAAAAAACCCTCAAGATTTTCAAAAACCTTGAGGGTTTGATAATATTAAGAAAAGGAAAACAAATGAAAACAGTACTAGCACTTGGGGCTGGTCTTGTAACACAACCGCTGGTAGATTATTTATTAAAACACAATATTCGTGTTCGTGTGGCTAGTCGCACAGTAGCGAAGGCAGAACAGTTGATTAGTGACCATCCAAACGGAGAAGCAATCGAGTGGACAGTGGACAAACAGGACGAATTAAAGAAAATGATAAAAGATGCAGATCTTGTTGTTAGTTTATTGCCGGCCAATTATCATGCCGAAATTGCTAAACTATGCATAGAACTGGACACAAACATGGCAACAACCTCTTATGTAAGCCCAGAAATGAAAGCATTAGATAAATCAGCTAAAGAAAATGGTATAGTAATATTGAACGAATGTGGTGTTGACCCGGGAATTGACCATATGTCTGCAATGAGGATTGTTCACGATGTTAAAAATAAAGGTGGCAAAATAACCAGCTTCATGTCATATTGTGGCGGCTTACCTGCTCCTGAAGCAAATACAAATCCGTATGGTTATAAATTTTCATGGAGCCCAAAAGGCGTTCTGCTTGCCGGCAAGAACAATGCTAAATACCGAAAAGATGGCGAAGATATCAATATAGAGGGCAAAGACCTTTTTGCTAATCATTGGGAGGTTGATGTGCCTTCGTTCGGGAAACTTGAGGGTTATCCCAATCGCAATTCCTTGGATTATATAGAAGTATATGGACTTGAAGGAATTGCGACAATGTTTCGTGGTACGCTACGCAATCCCGGCTGGTGTGAAACCCTGAAAGCAATCGTAGATTTAGGTTATGTAGAAACAGATGAAAAAGAGTGGTCAGGAAAAACATATGCTGATATGAGTTGGGATATAATTGGGCAGGTGCCCAATGGTGACCTTCGAAAAACGACGGCAGACAAACTTGGCATTTCTCAAGATTCATTTATATTAGATAACTTTGAATGGCTTGGACTGTTTTCATCTGAAAAAATATCAATTGAAAAAGGTGGATCTATTGATGTTCTAACAGCAGTAATGCTGGAAAAAATGTCATATGAAGATGGAGAACGTGATATGTTGGTTCTTTACCATAATTTTCTTGCTGAATATGAAAACGGCAATAAAGAGGAAATCACTTCCACAATGATTGATTATGGTATTCCTAATGGAGACAGTTCAATGTCCCGTACAGTAAGTTTACCGGTAGCAATTGGTGTTCGAATGATACTTGAAGGTAAGTTTTCGAAGCCGGGCGTTTGGGTTCCCGTGATTCCTGAGCTTTATAATCCCATTTTGGATGAACTCGAAACCCTTGGGATTAAATGTGAAGAAACATTTTGTAAATTATAAGTTAGAACTTTGCAGAAATTTTGAACTTCCGCAAGGATAGTTCTGAGAAAAATATAAACAAAAACCCTCAAGGTTTTCAGAAACCTTGAGGGTTTAAAAACGTCTAATATTTAATAGAAGGAGTGAAAATGAAACATAGACAAATCAAATTATTTACTGTAATCACAATCGCTTTTGCGCAGATGGCTTTTGGCCAAATAACTTTCGAAACCAAAGTCACCAGTGACGGATTTATGGGAATGGGAGCTTTTAAATCTACCACTAAATCATATTTAATTGAGGATGCCCAAAAGACTGAAACAAAGTTGCAATTTACCGGTGCAATGATGAAAATGTTTAGCCCAAAAGGTACTACAACAAATATAATTCGTCTTGATAAGGAGTTGGTCTGGAACTTCAATGACCGGAAAAAGAAATATACTGAGCAAACCTTTGAAGAAATTAAAGAAATGATGCAACAGGGTGGTGAATATCAATCACAACCAATG
>JAUWFQ010000136.1 GCA_030606865.1 bacterium | reverse complement strand
GCTCGGGATCTAATGGAGCTATTTTAATATTATCTTTTATTGGTTTTTTAACTTTTATAGCAGGATCACCTATTAAATTATATTGAAATATTTGCGTTGCAGCTATTTCAGGATAAATATCTGAATAAGATAAAAAATATTGTGTTTTTGATAGATTAATTATTTCCCCGATCGTCAAATCTTCTTCAGAAAAAAGCAGGTCTTGCAATGGTTCAACCATATAAAAATCATTGTAGTTCCACCCCAACCCACTCGCTCCATACCAAGCAATAGAACCTCCATTTTCATTAGCGAGCATTAAGTTTCCCAAACCGTAAGAGAATGAAAAGTCTCCTGTGAAACAAGTCATGCTTGTGATAAAGGGCAATTTTTTATGATTGCTAATTTCGTCCATATCATTTCTGTGCAAAATATGACCAAGAGTATGACCATCATAGCCCCAAACGGCGCCACCACCGTGTCCAACAAAATTGATGTAGGCCAGTCCTCTATTTAAATGATTCAGTAGTGTATCTTTAGTACCATAAAATGAACTGTCCGGTCGCAATGGAGCAGAATAAAGTCTTAATAAAAAAGTTCCATTATTTTTAATTTTACCAACCATTGCTTCAGATTGATATCTAAAATCGACTTCTGCATCACCTATCAATAATGCATTATTATCCCAACTGTACATTTCTCTTTTGTGATGATACAAAGTTTTATCAACAATAGTTTGTAACTCAGATTTATTACTTACCGGAAATCGGCTAACCGATATGTTTGGTATCCAGTATTCCTCATCAAATACAGAATACCAATAATCACAAGCAACCGTACCCATATTGTATGTAAATACTGACATAGCCGGAATTGAAGGTGGTTTGCCAATTGCGCCACTTCGCCAATCGTTTAAGTTGCTTATCATTGCTGTCACAACATATTTTAATTCAGCACCATTTTGTTCATAAATATTTTGAAGGAATGCCTTTATCGCATATGGCGATAATATACCGTACGAATATTGGCGATAAATATCATCAACATTAACGAGCGTTCCATTGTGATAATCGATTAAAGGTGCAAGAATAGTAGCAAATGAATCCGGTGCAATCACGATGTAACTAGAACGAATATTGCTTAAGGGATTGATTATCACATTTTCTAATGTAATACTTTTAACATTCAGCAAATTTTCATACGAAATTGCTTCAAAATGTGACGAAAACTGTATATCGTCATCTTGAAATTTTAACAAGTAATCACCAGATTGTGTTTCATTAGAAATTTGATAATTACTCAGTAATGATTCTCTATTTTTAAATAATATAATATTAGAATTCGAAAATCCTGTTATTTCAAATTGAATAGTTTTTTGCTCAGGTATACTGTCCGTTGAAAAATATATATAATTATTATCAGTTTGAAAATACCTTGGGTATTTCATTTTGTACCAATTTAAATAAATAAGGTCATGTAAAGTTGAATCGTTTGGCGAGAGAATTAGGGACAAAATATTCTTTCCATCTTTTAAATATATACTATTTATATCACTTTGTTTAATATGTATTGCATTACGATCAGTCCATTTAGCATTAGTAATTAGGTGATCATTGAGCTTGACATCAAGATCATGTTCGCTCGTTGTCATACCTCTAATTTGTACCTCTAAATCAAATCCTATATTTGACAATGTATCTGGATTATCAAGTTCAAATTCAAAATCGAATGGTTTTCCAACAATTACTTGTGGGGACATAAAAAAATGATCTATTACATCCCAATTTTGTAATAAATATTGATTTAATTTATTTAATCTTACATACCTATCATCACGTTCAATTTTCTTGGAAAATAAATAGTTTTCAGGAACATAAATACTGTCTTCGGATTGATCCGGTGTTACATCTTTTTCATCGAATCTGAGTCCTTCCCCTGCACCCCATTTTAACCAATATATATTCTCATCAGTATAAAAATCATTATCATAATCAGATCCCTCCGGTGAATGATTTTTTTCACCATAGAAAACAATCATGTCATCATTATTAAAAGTGCCATCATTACCGGATTCTATATATAAACGAACTTTATCTTCTTTATTCCATAAACGGATTGAATTTGGATCGCTATTCGAAAGATCAATACCGTTTATTATTAATTCAGAATTAGAGATTTTATACCAAGCCGATGTATCAACAACTATCTTAGCAATATTATTACTGAATTGATATTCAGGAATTATGTGTTCAGTAGGTTTTTTTAATGTTTTTACTACTCTTATTTCCTTTAGGGATGCTTTTGATAATAATTTCGCAGGAGAAGCATGTTTGTTAGTATTCCAAGAAATTTGAACAGAAATATTCTTCGTGACAAATAATTGACCATCTTGAATACTGAATGGAAATATTTCTATTTTGGAAGAGGGCTGTCCACTCACGTTCCTTATTGGATTTAATTTTACGTTTTGTTTTGGGAAATAGCCATCAAATTGATATTTTATTGGTAAATCAAATTCAATCCCCTTTGCTCTTTCGGATCCTAATACCTTTGGTTTATAACTATCTACAAGTTCTATATTATCACTGAATATTTTAACATCGGCATTTGCGGGGACTCCGATGAATACTTCCCGGTAATACGGAATTATTGGGAAACCAGGATGGAAATAGGAGTCTAAAGTGGGTATTGTATGTATTATTTGATCATTCGATGATACCCACATTGAATCGATTGATAGTTCAATCACAAACTGACCAGGTTGATTGACTTTAATATCAACCGCATCCTTCGTAAAAATCGATACTGATAAGATAAATAATATTACGGAAATCCGCTTCATCTACAATAATGTGTGATGTGTTGTTTAGTAATAATTAAAAGGTTTTACTAATATTAATTGAAAGTTTCCTTTCCTCTCCCATATTCCGTTCAAGTTCAACATAATAATGCTGGAATAAGTTTTCGATTCTTAACCTGGTTTCCCACCCTGTCCAATTATATCCAATCCCAATATTCCATAAATGAATAGGTACTCTGATATCAGAACCTGTAAGATAATTTTCTTCAAATAGTTGAACACTGCCAATCCTGCTTGCATATCTATATTCTATAGTCGCAGACAATTGTTTCCAATAACCGAAAATAGTAGAAACCCAATTATGTCGAAACCGATATGAAAGCGTATCTATCACATTTCCGGATTTATCAACTGCAACCGGATCTAACCATGTATAAGCGGTAGAAATAATCAGATTATTATTTAATAACCCGGTATTAATGCCAATTTCCGCGCCATTGATTTTAGCATCGGTGATATTTTCAAAATGTATTATCCCATTATCATCTGGTAGTGGTTCAATCAAATTTTTGTAGCGGTTTGAAAATATTGCTGCATCTAGTTTTATAAGTGAGAATATCTTATAATTACCTAATATTATTGAACTTCCAATTTCAAATGCGTCACTTGTTTCAGCGATTAGATCGGGATTTGGTTCAACCTTAAAAATATTCAATTGTGAACTTGAAAATAATTCGGCAATGGTAGGAACTCGAAATCCTTTACCGTAAGATGTTCGAAACGCTAAAACTCCGTTTTTATTCCAATTAAGGGCAATTTGTGGAGCAATTGTTTGATCTAATAAATCATTATCTACCCAATATCCTTCCCACCTACTTCCAAGAGAAAGAGTAAAATTATTTATCAAATTCCCCTGCGTTAAAAAATAGGCAGCATAAGAATTACTATGATGTTTCCCAAATATTTTTGCATCAATTTTTGCATATTGGGTTGTAACTCCACCAATCGTGCTCAATTTATTTGTCCAATTTTTACTAATTTGATATTCACCAAATCCTTTTGTTTCATGTGAATAGTCTTTATTAGTACGACCATCATTCTGCCATTCGATGTCAAAATATCCCAGTTTCAATTTCATCACGGTTTTAGGTGAATAAATAAAATTGAGGAATCCGTTCAAATTGAATTTATAACCATTGGCTTTGTCATTTTCATCGCCTGTAGGCGCTTCAAATGGATCAGCGGCGCTTTTCCATTGCGATGCCAAACCATTTTTACTTGTATAATAATTTCCGTAAACCGATCCACTAAATCTAGTACCAAAATTCAATTTAACCTTAGAAGTCAGACTATATGATTTATTCCACCCCAATTGTGTATATCCATCAGTATTATCACGCTGTAAGCGAAACCATATTCCATGCTTACCAATATGTCTCGAGTGCGATATTTCCAAAGTATTGAAAATACCTGATTTATCACGCCATTCCCATTGCTCATATTTGGGCTGACTGTAAACTCCCGCTTTTATTCTTACCCGCGTTTCCGGTTCGATTGGTGCATTGCGAGTAATAATATTCAGCACGCCTCCCATTGCACTGGAACCATACATCGCTGACCCTCCGGATTTTACAATTTCTACGCGTTCGATTTCCGATGTCGGAATAACTGACCAGCTGATATTACCCGCTGCACTTCCCAATAAAGGAATCCCATCAATTAACAATAAACACCTGCTACCCGCTCCAAGCGTATAACCTGAAGCTCCGCGTATATTAAGCTGACCCTTTACTGTATTCACTCCGGGTTGATATGTTAGAACTTCCGATAGACTAACGGCGCTTTTATCGGCAATCTGACGAGGCCCAATAACTGAAACTGATAGCGGCGATTCCATCACATCTTGTTCTTTGCGCGTAGCTGTAACCACAATTGAAGGTGATGCAAGTACATCTTGTTCAAGTTTTATTTCAATATCTGTTGATCTACCAATAAATATTTCCAAATTAGAAATTATTCGCTTTTTATAACCAATCATGGTAATCGATAGAACGTATTTTCCTTCCGCAAGATTCTCAATTATAAATCCACCG
>JAUWFQ010000033.1 GCA_030606865.1 bacterium | reverse complement strand
GTATATTTAAAAAGCGCTTTGCTTGTTGGTGCTTTGCCCGACGAGGATGATCCATCATTGAAGTCGCTGAATGGAAAACTTTCAAACATAATGAATGATACGTCAATAGGATTGTTAAATAGTATAGTTGAAAATATTGATGAAAAATTAAAGAAAGCTACTACAGGAATTGGAAGATTCCAGGTAGATTTTGCAGGTAATTTTAAGGAGAAAGTTGTCGCTATGGCAAATCCGGTACCAATTACTATACAGGATTTACCCGAAGGAATAAAAAGTCAATATGTTGGAAAATCCGGCAAAAACTTTCTTGTTTCAATTTTCCCGAAGCAGAATGTATGGGAACTTGATTACCTTAAAAGATTTTCAAATGAGTTGGCAAGTATAGATCCGCGTGCAACGGGACTTCCTCCAATATTTAATACATTAATGGATGAGCTTGGTGAAGATGGCGCGCGCGCCACTAAACTGGCTATATTGGTTATATTTCTTGTTTTATTGATCGATTTCCGCAGTATAAAAAAAGTAATACTGGCAATGATACCATTAGTAATAGGAGTGGTATGGATGGTAGGGGTAATGGAAATATCGGGATTACAGATTACTCTATTAAATATAATGGCAATTCCTATGATAATCGGAATTGGGATAGATGATGGCGTGCATATTGTCCATCGTTATCAAATTGAGGGGAGAGACGCGCATAAGCCGGTATTTGCAAGTACGGGGCGTGCAATTTTATTGACATCAATAACAACGATGCTTGGTTTTGGATCTCTCTGGTTTGCAACATATCGCGGGCTTGGCTCAATGGGAATTGCCTTATTTATAGGAGTTGGTATGTGCTTCTTTGCAACTGTAATTGTTATACCGGTATTGATAGGAATGTTAAAGAAATAGATAATTATATTAATTACTGTCAATTGGCAATGGCAGTAAAAAATATAAGATTAATAAACTAATATTTATGTGAAAACAACCAAATTCAATCGATTTTACTGCAATATCTTTGGCAAAAACAAAATAATGTATACATTAAAATACAATTCTGAAAGTATTAATAATCAAGATAATACAGCGTATATACAAAGTAAATAATGACTTATGCAACTTTTAACACACGTTTGATTAATTAATATTATCGCTTATTTTCAAAATAATATTTGACTTCAATTAAAACAGTAGTTTAGTTTTACCTACTTCACGGAGAGTGCTCTCCGTGCGTTTATTCTGAGGGAATAACGTATTTAAGTGAAAAACTTACAAAACATTCTTTAACCATTCTTATGGAGGATGAACAATGAAACGAGTTATTGCTATACTCTCATTAGTCGTTCTACCGGTAATGATATTCGCCCAAACAAGCGGAAAATTATCCGGTGTTGTAACAAGTGCTGACGGTACGCCTTTAGTAGGTGCCAACATAGTACTAGAAGGAACTACAATGGGAGCCGCAACTGATGAAGATGGACAATATTATATATTGGACGTTGCAGTAGGAACATATGCTGTTCGTGCTGATTACATCGGTTATAAAACTCACACTGTGAACAATATCCGTGTTTCAGTTGGACTTACTACGGGTTTAGACTTTACTCTTGAAATTGCAGCTGTTGAAGGAGAGGAAGTTATTGTTACAGCTGAGAGACCATTGATTAATTTAAATGCTACAAACACAACCGCAATTATTGATGCCGAGATAATGCAAGCTCTGCCAATGCGCGACATTGGCAGCGCCATTAATTTAACAGCCGGTGTTGTTGATGGGCATGTTCGTGGAGCAAGGACCGGTGATAATGCTTATTATCTTGATGGTGTGTTGCTAAGAGATACTTGGACAGGCCAGAACTTGACAGGTGGTATTAGTCAAAGAACCATTGGTGAAGTTTCAATACTGCCGGGTGGTATGACGGCTGAATACGGAAATGCCAATGGTGGTGTAATGTTAGTTACAACTGAAACCGGTGGTTCTAAATGGACCGGCTCTGCAGAATTTGTTACTGATATTGGTGCTACTGATGCCAGTACTGATCAGGACAAATTGTATAGCTATGGTAACCAGATAATTAACTTTAATATTGGTGGACCGATTGGCGACAATATACGCTTTTTTCTCAATGTTGAGAATGAGAAAAATGCTGATAGCGACCCAACCTGGGGTTCAATTCCATTTGCTGATGTAAAGGAATATCAAGGTGCCCTGAGCGGCGCTGACAGTGCAAAAATATGGATTGATGGCGATGCTGCTGCTGGATTGAACGAAGATTATTTTTATTTCGAACAATTCGTTAGAAACAATCAGTCCAATACAGATTCATTACGCTGGGCTTATGAGAGTGGTTTAGTAGATGATGACTTTACTACACCCGCAGCCTGGTTTGATACAACATATGTCGCAGCCTCCAATTATGAACAACGCTATGGACCGGCTAAAAATCATGCTAATAATCGTTTAAGACTAGGCGGTAATGTGGTTTTTGATTATAAACCTTTTAGGTTTAAGATTGGCGGACAGATGTATGATCTTGATGCGGATCGGTACCAAGACGAGGATCAGCTGTTAAACTGGGACAATACCCAAAAAAGGGAAGCTGATTTCCGCTTGGGATACATCAATGCTACCTGGGGTATTTCTACCAAATCCTTCTTGAAGATGACGGGTAGTTATTCTGACTATACTCTAAAAACATACAACGGTAATTATGAAAGAGATTTCGAAGCATATGGTAAACGTACAACTGAGCTTGGATCACCAAATTATTATTTCCGTGGTCATGGACTGGATGCATTAACGATACCCTATCTGGTTGATTTTAACGGATATGGTGAGCAACCTGACACTTATACTAACCGCAATGAAAATAAATTGGGTTTACGGTTAGATTATGTTAATCAGCTGGGAGCACATGAACTTAGAGGTGGTTTAGAGTATTACAATACCAAGATTCGCTTCTGGAATAATTCTCAATTGTCAGAGTTATATGAAAATATAGCCAGAGTTGATGTGAACTTTAACGGTAAAGTTGATGCTGATGAGATCCCCGGCGATTTCGATGATTGGAAGTTTACTGTATATCGTAATATGTATATTGATAATGTAGGTTACGATATTTACGGTGATGAAGCCGAAAGCTATAAAGAAGATGACCATAGTATGGCACCCGGAAATCCCATAAACATGCGTTTTTATCTTTCTGACAAACTTGAATATAAAGATATGGTCATGAATATTGGACTTGGCTATGAGACTTTTAATCCAAATGCAATAGCTCCGGATTCAGATGGTGATGGCTGGGGAGATAGCGATGGGTTTAATAACATAGACCATACCACTGATGGCAGGATAGATCGTTCCGGAACTGCAGAAGACAGCTATAAATGGGAAGAGATAGAAGGCACAACGTCTTTCCTTCCACGTATTGGATTCGCATTTCCCGTATCGGATAGAACGGTATTCCGCGCACAATATGGCCACTATATGCAGAATGTGCCCTTACGATACCTATATTTATCTGACACACAACTATCAGCTAATTTAACGCAAGGTAATATGACAGTATCTGAGAATCCAACCCTTAAACCGGAACGTACAACTTCCTATGAAGTTGGTTTCAGTCAACAGGTTGGTGAAAACGCTGCTATTGACATAGCCGGTTTTTATAAGGAGGTACGTGATTATGTCTTGCAGGTTAATAGATATAATGCAACACGTGACGGTTCGGGTTTTGTTTGGAGCCAGTATATTAATGGTGACTATGGTGTAACTACAGGATTCCAATTTAATGTCCGTATGCGCCGTACCAAGGGTTTCCTTGCCGACGTTAATTATACAATGATGTGGGCGCGTGGAACCGGTTCAGACCCTGCTAATAACTTTGATATTTCTTGGACAGGTGACGATATCGACGATTACCCCACGATTATTAACCGTTTAAGCTATGACCAACGCCATACAGGATCGGTAATGTTAGATTATCGTACGCCACAACAAGAAGGTATCTTGTCTAATTTTGGTGTAAACGCAGTCATGACCTTTGGTAGTGGTAAGGCATATACACCTTACAAGAAACAAAGCTTCGTTTTTGGCCGTAGTTGGAATGTACCGATCGCTGCTATTAACTCGGCTGATATGCCCTGGACAACGCGGTTAAACATGAGGATTGATAAAGGTTTCACATTTGGCGGAAAACGCCTCAATCTTTATTTGCTAATACTTAATGCCTTGAATTCCGCAAAAATATATGAGGTATATGGTACTACTGGATTGGCGGCAGAAGACGGATGGCTCGAAACACCTGAAGGTCAAATTTGGTTAGCAGGAGCAACTGAGAACTATCCAAATGTTGATTCCGAAGCTCTGTATCGTGCAAGATTAGGAGAAAGCGCTCGTTGGTGTATCCCCAGAACGGTGCGTTTCGGAATTCAGTTTAATATTTAATTGAAGAGGATAGGATGAAAAACTTAAAAAACTCTATAGCATTAATGCTTGCCATCGGAGTTCTTTTCTCCGGATTGTTATATGGTGAAGAAGGATTGAGAGAAAGAGCAGTAAAGGACCGAGGTCTGCAAAAACCGACAATTGCGGCTTCCCTAAATTTTGATGGCAATCGCATTGATTGCGATATGGAAAATAATGGAATGATAGTTAGCCAAGCTATCAGTGGACGCTCCGGAATGTCCTGGCCAGTAGGCAATAATACTCAAACAGTATATGCTTCAGGAATCTGGATTGGTGGATTAATTGGAAATATTCCCCACGTAACTGCCGGTGAGTATGCCGGTGAATTTGTTAGTGGACCTTGGGGCAGTGATCCTTTTGATCCACAACATACAATTTATAAGGTCAATAAATCGGACTTGGCTGATCCATTAGCTAATCCGCATTTTCAAAATTGGCCGGTTGAATTTGGTGCGCCGTGGGTAGATGTAAATGACAATGGTACTTATGACCCATTGCCAAACGGACCGGATCATCCGGAATTCATTGGTGATCAGGTAGTATGGATGCTATTGAATGATGGTGACCCGACTGCACACTCTAATGTGTTTAACACTAACCCCTTGGGTCTTGAGATGGAGCTCACCATATTTGGCTTTGACCGCCCGGATGCCTTTGGCGACATGATGTTTGTTAAAGCCCTTATAACAAATAAAGGTGAAGAAGACATTGTTGATACCTATATCGGACTTTGGTCAGATCCTGATCTCGGTGATGCAGCAGATGACTTTGTTGGATGTGTTCCGGAATTAGGCTTAGGAATTTGTTATAATGATGGTGTGGATAAGGAATTTGCCGCTTATGCCGGTGGAACCCCGGCGGTTGGTTATGACTTCTTCCAAGGTCCCATAGTTCCGGCACCCGGTGAAACTGCATTAGTATCCGGAAAGGTTATTCAGGATTATAAGAATCTTAGCATGACCTCATTTTCTAAGTATATAAATGCCCCTGACCCGGTCTGGAGTGATCCAAATACTGCCGCTGAGGCCTATAATTTGATGAAGGGATTAATGAAAAGTGGAGTCCCCTTTGCTGATAATTTGACCGGCGGAACCCCATTTGTTCACCCTGGTGATCCCAATTTAGATACGGGTCCGACCGAT
The DNA here is from genome assembly GCA_030606865.1 of bacterium. GTDB lineage: Bacteria > Fidelibacterota > Marinisomatia > Marinisomatales > JAHJCW01 > JAHJCW01. Next base: position 12,764 of record JAUWFQ010000033.1, on the reverse strand, counting down.
GAAGTGTATGTTGATTCTGATGTGCATGCTTCCGGTGATCGTCGTTTCCTAATGAATACCGGACCATTTACAATGAAAGTTGGTGATGTACAAGAAATAGTGTTTGCTATCTTCATGGCTGCTGCCGGTGATGCTTTGGACTCATATACATACTTGAAAGAAGTTGATAAAATTGCTCAATTAGCATATGATACCCAATTTGCGTTGCCGCCATCACCCCCACAACCAGAAGTTACCGTTACGACCTATGTTGATGAAATAATCCTTACCTGGGACAGTTCGGCGGAGAATTATATTGCGGAAGATGTGATCGATAAAGATCCGGACACAGGTGAAAATACGGAATATGTCTTTGAAGGTTATAATGTTTGGCAGTATGAAACAATATCCGGTAGTGGAGCAAAGAAGAGAATTGCCACATATGACTTGAATAATGGCATTACTGAAATTTTTGACGATGTATTTGATGCCAATTTTGGTGAAATAATAAATCGCCGTGTTCAGTTTGGATCGGATTCTGGTATTAAAAGAAACGTTAGTATTACTAAAGATGCTATTAATAACGGCGTGCCATTAAAAACAAACCGCGTGTATTACTTCTCTGTAAATGCTTATGGATATAACCCATATGGAATCCCGCTGACATTAGAAAGTCCAGCTAAGATTATGGCATTACGCCCGCAGATTCCAAATACTTGGGAAGCAACAGATGATGTAGCGGTAGTTGGTCAAACAATAGAGGCTGTACATATCGGTCCAGCAGCGGGTAGCGTTCAAGCTGTAGTTGTAAATCCTAAAGAAATTACGGGCGATGATTATGAAGTATCGTTTAAATCTGTTGACGGTAATCTCGTTTGGGACTTAACAAATACAACGACAGGAACTAAACTTATTGATGGTAACCCTGTACAGGGCGGTATTGATATGATTACAGGAGAGGACATTGGCGTAGATGCACTTCCGATCGTTGAAGGTCTTCAAGTGCAAGTTAGTGGTCCTGCAGCAGGAATTGATCCAAATAGAATTGGAGTAGCTTATGGCGAAGGATCAAGTACATCAGCTACATATTTACAAGGCTGGGACTTTGCTGGTACAAGATGGATCGGCGGAAGAGACAAGGGTTGGATTGGATTATTCGGTGGTTTAGGTAATGGATCAGATCATATTGGCACATCACTTTCAAGTGGTGCCGATTATATGGATGTTGAAATGAGATTTGCTGGTTTATCTGATGCAACAGGATTTACGACTGTTGAAGAAATGATGGCCGCAAGTAAATTAGAAAATCCGGACCGATGGTCTAAAGGTGTTGCCTTGGACGGTTGGGGAGATTGGCATACCTATTTGGTCGATCTACCATTTACTGTTTGGGATGTTGAAAGTGATCCAGAAAGACAACTCAGAGCTGCTATCATAGAAGATAGTGGAACTGCTGCTCAAAATAGTATTTGGGATATGGGCTGGGATCCTGCCACTTCCACTTTTGTTGATGCCGGAGCCTACGAATACATATACCTCATAAGTGATGATTATGATGTAACATATACTGAATATCTTGGTGACGGTTCTTTGGCATGGTCAATGTTCGGAGGATGGCCGGTATTATATACCATTTCTCCTCAAGCAAGAGGTTCTCATCCTTACTTAGAAGCCAATTTTGAGCTTATGGTTTTTGCAGCTAAAGTAAATACTGAGAATGATACATATACATTCAGTACAAGTGGGCTTGAAGGTAATGAAGTTGGATATGATCCGGATAACATCAAAGTATGGCCAAATCCATACTTTGGATATAATCCAGAGGAGCGAGATCCGATTGAACAGATTGTACAGTTCACACATTTACCAGAATCTGGAAGTTGTACAATACGTATATTTAATATAGCTGGTGTTCCGGTTAGAACACTTAACCACACTGATGGCACTCAGTTTGAAACTTGGGATTTAAAGAATAACTTTAGAATCCCGGTGGCTAGCGGTATGTATATCGCAGTCGTTGAAACTGATAAAGGCGATAAGCTGCTTAAGTTGGCTATTATTCAACCAGAACAACGCTTAGACGTTTATTAACAGGAGGATGTTAAAAATGAAAAATAATACAATAAAACTCTTCCTGAGCGGTATTCTTATTGCGTCAACTTTGTTTGCTGGAACGATTAGGTCTTCCGGAACAGCAGGTGCTGCGCAACTGTTGATCCCTGTTGGTGCCGAAAATATCGCTTTAAGCAATGCTAATGTGGCTACCGTTTCAGGAGTTGAAGCATTATTTCAAAATCCTGCAGGTGTAGCAAAATATGGTGGTAGTGCACAAGCTATGGCCGGTACAATGACCTATATTGCCGATATTAAGGTAACGAATTTTGGTCTTTTGACTAATTTTGGCAAAACCGGTACGTTAGGGCTTAGTGTAAAATCATTAGATTTTGGTGATATACCTGTTACTACTTTCAATGAAACAGAGGGTACAGGTGCTACGTTTTCACCAAGGTTTATGACAATCGGCGTAACGTACGCGAAATCATTTACTGATCGTGTACAGTTTGGTGTCAACTTCAAATTAGTGTCAGAAGCAATCATGAACACTAAAGCAAGTGGACTAGCTGTAGATCTTGGTGTACAGTACCAATTCCCTGATATGCCGTTGTACATTGGTGTTGTGTTAAAGAATATTGGCAGTAGAATGGAATATCAAGGTTCTGATTTAGAACAACAGTTAACACCAGATGAAGCTGAATCAGGTTCAATGGAAGAACGCTTTAGAATTAAGGCTGAAGAGTTTGATTTACCATCACAATTCGATATATCATTGAATTATGAAGTAATTACTGATTTAACTCTAATGGGCACATTCACTCAAAATTCCTTTAGCGCTAATACCGGTAGCTTTGCTGCTAAATATTCGTTTAAGGACTTTGTGTGGGTTGCCGCTGGTACTCAGCTTGGTCTAGTAAGTAGTTCTGGACAACCAGACGATGTGGACGATGATGAATGGAAAAAATGGTCTAATACTATTTGGGGTTATACCTTTGGTGCCGGCGTAGCCATACCATTAGGTGAATTCAAAGTTGGTGTTGGATATTCGTACCGTTCGGTATCAGACTATTTCACAAATAATAGTCTATTCCAATTAACGGTTGATTTCTAAACTGTAAGACAGTAGTATAAAAAAGGGATCACATATGTGGTCCCTTTTTTTTTCTAATATGTTAACTATGTTTGCATTGCTTAATTTTATTAATGATGAAATTAAAAATATTTACAATATTCTTCCTCTACAGTATTAATATAGTATTATCTCAAAGCTATAATATTGAAGGAAGAATATTTGTTGAAGGGACGAATGAGCCAATCGCAAATGCAAATATCTTAATAAAATCTACAGAGTTTGGCACAACCAGTTACGATGATGGTCAGTTTTCAATTATTTGGAATGAAAGATATCCGGTACATCTTATAATTACACATATTGGCTATCAAAAAAAAGAAATAACAATAAAGGGTCCCGGTGCAATAGATGTTTACTTAACACCGCGCGTAATTCAGATAGATAAAGTGATTATTGAAGGTGTACTACGCCATACAGAAAGAGAAGTCTCTAGCAAGATAGAGGTTGTTGAATTAAAAGAGATTGCGACAAGAGGTATCCGCGATGTTAGTGAAATATTAACAGAGCTTGAGGGAATAAATATTCATACAACATTATATGGAAAACAAACTATTAGTATTCGAGGTAGTAATTCCAATGAGGTTGCGGTACATTTAGATGGTATTAAGCTAAATAACTCAGCTACCGGATCTGCCGATCTAGCTTATGTGGATCTTACTGGTCTAGATAATATCGAAGTAATAAAAGGAAGTACATCAATACTCTTTGGTCCGGGTAATTTTGGAGGTGTGGTTTTGATGCACTCCAAAACTCCAGAATATAACAGTATTGAAATAAATAGGGGTTTTGGGATTACTGATAATAATGACCAAGATTTATCTGGAGCTGCATCCATAAAATACGGACCAATTAGATTATACGGAAGATACTCGGGAAAGTCTCGGTTATTTGACGGTAGAACCCTATTTACATCTATATTTGGTAACTATGGGGGATTGGCGTCATTTGCCAATCAGGAAATCGCAGTGCGTCATGTAAATCATAATAAATTTATTGAATATCCTTCTGGTGGAATAGTCTCATCTGATGAATTATATGTTAATCGATTTACATTTTATGGCAATATTCTAAATAGTACCGGCTGGGATATACAGATTGGTCAAAAGGAATGGTCCTGGGATGATAGTTTCTTTTCAAATCTAACAAGAGTGTTCAAAGATAATACCACACAATACCGAGTTAATAAGGGTTTTAAGTTCAGCAATTTCTCCGGTTCAATTCAATTTGAAAAGGAGATACAAGATTATATAGGTGAACAACTTGTAAGAAGTTCTTATGACTTGAAATCGTGGAGATCTGTCGGAGAGTTAAAACAAGAGGATCAAGGAATTGCTAGTGTTGTCCGTTATGATGTTATTGAACCCGTTGTAAATATTTCATTGTTAAGGTGGGAGGGTGGTATTAGATATAGCCAAACCAATTATGTCCAAAACCAAACATCCCAAGAATTTAAAGATATGCTACAGAGCGAATATGTAGAATTTGAAAGTAATGAAGAGATAGATTTAAATACGTATAGATTAGGTGTATATGTTGAAGGAAAATTTGAAAACAATTCTTTTCAATTTTTCTTTAATCAAGGATTTAACAATCGACTACCCACATTAAATGACAGATTTCTTTGGGCTGATGGTAAGGAACAGTTAGGAGACTATTATCGGAATCTATTATCATTTCAAAGTTATCTAGAAAGTTCAGAAGAACTACGCGAAAAAATAAATAGAACTGGGCGGGTAATGTCAAAAATTGAGGAGGGATTAGATAAAGAAACAGTAAACTCCACAGAATTTAATAGTCAATTTTCATTTCATAATACTAATAATGACTTAATAGACCATATTATTTTAGGTGGTGGTATTTTCAGGAATTACTTCTTTAATAAAATCGCTTATCTATCTTTAGACAATAATCTTATTCTGCCCTATAATACAAATAACGCATGGTTAAATGGTGCTGAGGTAAACTTTGCAATTAAAGGTAAAAATGATCTATTTAAATTGAGCGGAAATATAACTTGGGTTAAACCAAGTGCTAAAGAGGTTTTTCCCAATAAACCAAGTACAACAGGTAGCATTATTTTTGATTTTAGAAAAAATTGGTTTAGTTTAAAAATAAGCCACATTTTTAATGGTCCTCAATATTATTTGCAGGGTGGTGTTAATATTGAACAATTAGAAGAACAGAAAAACACTAATCTTACATTGGCTATTCAAAAACAGTTCTGGTACTTTGATGCTATTTTAAGTTATACCGTAAGAAACATATTTTCTGATGAGGTGACAATTTTGACCGCAGGCACTCAAACAAGCGATGTATTCAATTATTATGATGCGCACAGACAGTTAATTAATTTAAAGGTTTCTTTATCAGACAGAAAATGAAGGGTAATTATTCAATTCAATCATGATAAATCAAAAAAATATATTCGTAAGATGCGTCACATAACGTTATTAAGTATGGTTTTATTTTTTACTACTTCATGTGAATGGCCGTTCAATACTACGCCAAGCGAAGATGATATCTTTAAATTAACGGTAAATCATAATATAACCAGAATAATGCCAAGCGCCGAGATAGACCTTACTTGGAATGAAATTACAGTTGAAAACTTTAAATCATTTAAAATTGAACGCTTGAGAACTAATGATACTACATGGACACCAATTATAAACTTAACAGATCCGTTCCAATTAAGTTATACAGACACTATTGGGGACGATGAGGACTTGATTTATAGAATAGGTATTATTGATTTAGAAGATAATATCCTGTGGGCAACTGCATCAACATCAATTCCACGAACAACCTCAATATTTATCCCGGATGATTTTGAAACTATACAACCGGCTTTTAATAGTGAATTGACGGATGATGGAGATACGATTATAGTAAACGCTGGTATTTATCAAGAAACCCTTGGAATTGCAGGAAAGGATGTGTTGATTATATCTTCTGCAGGATTTAAATGGACAACACTAATGCCCACTTATACTGAAGATCCAACAAAACAACAACGCGTATTAAATATTTCATCCGGAATATTACAAGGATTTACAATTGAGAACGGAAAACCAAGTTTTGGGGCTCCCGGTGGCGGCATTTTTATATCACAGAATGGAACAGTGCAGAACTGTTATATTACCGCAAATGAATCTCAAGGAAATGGTGGTGGCGTTTTCATAACAAATGATGGAAATTTATATAATAACATTATATCTAGAAACAGGGCAAGTTTTGGAAGCGGCATTTGTATTTCTTCCGCTCATGGTGAGATCATAAATAATGCAATTGTTGGCAACGACATTTTTGTAAATGGTGATTGCACGGGACTACTCCTAAGAAATAATATTATTTATAATTCATATCCGGACATTTCTTTTACGGATCAATCTAGCCAAGCGGGGGTTACAGTTGATTATTCACTATTAGACACTGATATAGGAATAGGTTCTGATATCAATATAATTGCAGCCGATCCTGAATTTTTGGATTATGTAGATTTTAAATTATCTCCCACTTCACCTTGCATTGATGCGGGGCATCCCGATGCTCAGTATCTTGACCGTGACGGTTCTCGAAACGATATTGGTTCTTACGGTGGTCCCAGAAGTAGATTTTGAATATGTATCTATTATAAACCAATTAAAACCATAGTATTATACTATAATTTCTTATCAATCAGTACTAATTGATTGTAACTTTATTGTATAATTACCGCTATTTTAATAAATATAAGCAGGAAGTAATGTTGAAGAACAAACAATTATATCTTCTAATTTTTACAATAATTATTTCATTTGCTATTATAACAGCGCAACAAACTCACTGCAAATTCAGTAAAAATACCCTACATAAACCAAGTATTGTCTCTGCCAACAATTTTGATGGCAATCGCATTGATTGTGATATGGAAAACAACGGAATGTTTGTTAGCCAAAATATATCTGGCAGATCAGGATTAGAATGGCCTAAAGGTAATAATACCTATATCATATTTGCCTCAGGTATATGGCTCGGTGGAGTGGTAAATGGAGACACGTTAGTATCGGTAGGCGAATATGTCGGAGAATATGCCAGCGGACCTTGGGGCGCCGACCATAATGATCCTTATCATAAAATATATAAAGTAAGTAAGCGTGATCTAGCAGATCCGATCAATAACACAGATATTCAAAATTGGCCAGTGGAATTAGGAGCACCTTGGGTTGATGAGAATAAAAATGGAACTTATGAACCATTGCCATATGGTTATGACCACCCTGAATTTCTAGGAGATCAAATACTGTGGATGGTTATGAATGATGGATTAGATTCCTTACATAGAGTATTTAACACTGCTCCATTAGGTGTAGAAGTTCAAAGGACCATCTTTGGATTTGACCGCCCGGACGCTTTTGGTGATATGATGTTTATTAAAGACCTTATCATCAATAAAGGTGGCAATACCATTGAGGATATGTACGTAGGATTATGGTCAGATCCTGATCTAGGTGATGCAGCTGATGACTTTGTTGGTTGTGATACAACGCTTGGTATGGGGATTTGTTATAATGATGGAGAAGACCATGATTTTGCAAATTATAGTGGTGGAACACCTGCTGTAGGCTATGATTATTTCCAGGGGCCGATCGTTCAGGCACCTGGAGAAACCGCTTTTGCTTTTGGGCGAGATATTCCTGGATATAAAAATTTGCAAATGACTTCATTTGTTGGAGTATTAAAACAAAGGGTAGCGGACATATTTTACGAGCCATATAATGCAAAAGAAGCATACAACTTGTTGAAAGGGTTAAATAATAACGGAACAAAAATTGATGATAAATACACCGGAGGTAGTTCATATACACTTCCGGGGGATCCTACTAAAAATATAGACAATTTGGATAATGAAATTGTTGATCAAGACTTTTGGTCATCCCATGACAGAAAAATCTTAATGAATTCCGGACCATTCACAATGGTTCCCGGAGATAGCCAAGAAGTTGTCTTCGCGGTTTTTATGGCAGCAAATGGAGATTGGGATGAATCATATCTTAAGTTGAAAGTGGTGGATGTTATTGCACAAAACTATTATGATTACAGATTCCAGACACCGCCTACGCCACCGAAACCACAGGTATCAGCAACAGCGCTGGATGATCAAATTGTATTGACCTGGGATAATGTTGCTGAATCATATATTTCCGAAAACATAATTGATAAACATCCTATTACAGGCGAACCAACTTTTTATGCATTTGAGGGATATAATGTTTATCAGTTGGAAACATTAACAGGCGCAGGCGAAGTAAAACGCATTGCAACGTATGACATAATAAATGGCGTAAGAGAAATCCTTGATGATGTTTTTGTACCGGAATACGGAAAGCATATTAATATCTTTGTTCAGCATGGTAAAGATTCAGGACTTAGTCATAGTATTCAAATAATACAGGATGCTTTAAATAATTCAAATCTTAAGGTGAACCGGGAATACTTTTTTGCTGTAACAGCTTATGGCTATAATCCATATGGTATTCCTAAGACTCTTGAGAGTATGAAAGAAATAATTGCAGTACGTCCTCAAGTCCCCAATACCTGGGTCGCTAATAGCGATACAGTTCAGTATGGCTATTATTTTAAAGCTGAGCATACGGCAGGGACAAGTGATGGATCTGTGAATATAGAAATTATAGATCCTACAAAGATTACTGGTGATGCATATAAGGTCTCTTTTAATGATTATTTGTTAAATGGTACGGATACATTGAATGTACTTAATTGGGATCTCGCAAATACTACAACAGGTGAAATTGTACTGAAAAACCAGGTTATAGTAAATGGTGTAAATCTTATAACTGGAGACACTCTAGGTTATGGTGCAAGCCCTGTGGTTGATGGACTCCGGGTAAATGTATATGGTCCCCAACCCGGAGGAGTTAAACAAGTTTATGAGACAGATGCCGATGATGTAGAATTAGATCCTAGGGTGGGTGTATATCCTCCAAGTTTAGGAACAACGGGATATATTCTTTCTCATCGTGAGCATGCTAATGTCGGTTGGGCTGGACATACCCACGATAGATTTGGTTTTTGGGGTATGGATGATGTCATTATTGATTTCAGTGAACAATCCCTCGCATTTACTTATTCAGGTGGAGCTACTGTAAATGAAACCGTAACCGGTTTACCATCGATGGCTCCATTTTCCATGTATCGTGTTAAATTCCCAACAGGTGAAATAATACGATTATTCACCGGTTGGTGGGAAATAGATGGTGATAATGTATGGTCAGTGCCAGGTGTAGATACGGATTGGACAGATTATGGAAAACCATCTTATGAACCAATGTATGCATGGCAAGGATATGATTGGGATGGTAATGAGGTTGCTTATGATCCGGCAAATGATGCCACGCATATAGCTGACGGCGGTTTACCCGCAGGCGCTGCTTGGGGTACTTCCGCAGGTGAATTTAAATATCCGTTTGTGACAGCTACAATGATGGTACTGTACTTAGATGGTTCAACGCCACCGTGGGGTAATAGAATCTGGATAAAAACAAATAAAGCCAATACATCTGCTGATGAGTTTATATTTTCTACAGCATCTTTGGTTGGCAAAACGATTGAATATAATCTAAGTAAAATTAAAGTGTGGCCGAATCCGTATTTCGGATATAATCCTGAAGAAAAGAACGTTGACGATAGGCAAATTTATTTTACGCATCTACCTGAAGAGGGCAAGTGCATAATACGCATATTTGATCTTACAGGAACCCTGGTCAGAAAATTAGAACATAATAATGGTACTCAGTATGAGATTTGGGATGTGCGAGATTATCATACTAACCCTGTCTCAAGTGGAATGTATATCGTGCATATAGAGACTGAACAAGGAGAAAAAATACTGAAGTTAGCGGTGATCCAACCGCAATTTTAGTTAAGATTTTTCTAAATGTTGGATGGCTTCAACAAACATCCCATCAATGGGAGCAATAATCTTCTTTGTACAAACGGCAGACAATATAGATTTGTTTGCATAATCACTGTTGTCGTCTTTATCATAAATCTCAACTGTTGGCACTCCAATTAATTCTAGAGTATCAAGTAAGACTGCTTCATAAGTACTCCACACACCGGGGGCAATTATTATTCCATCTGCCCAATTACGGTTGCGCTGCAAGAGAGTTACGGCTTTTCCAATACTATGTGTCTGATAAATTTTTACGGTAATGTCTTTTTCGCGGATATATCTGCGAATTCCTTTATTTATTTTATCGAGTGTTACATGCTTTCCTCGTTTGGCTGATTTAATGCCAATCAAGTTGAGATTTGGTCCTTGTATAATTAAAATATTCATGAATCTCAGCGAATAGGTACAATATGTCCGATAATATAGCCAAGTACTAAACCAACAAGTACAGCCAAGGTTAAAACACGACTGCCTACCAATTCACGCGAGTAGCCTTTTTTAATTGCCACGATAGATATAAAATATCCAAGACCGTTTAAAAGCCAAAAGAATGGTATAGCCAGTACTTTTACAATTAATGGACCAACAAATGGCACTAGCGCTATTAACGCTGTAATGCCAGTAAAGAATTGCGTGAAGACACCTAATACTATTGTAACTAATACTACTACCTTCTTTTCTACACCGAAATGTAATGCTACTATTATTGCGATAATAAACAGTGTCCATCCGACTAAATGCTTCCAATTAGATTTGAAGAACGGTTTTAGTTGTTTATCGTTAGGTTTAGGTTTACCAGGTTGTTTCTTATTGCTATTTTTATTATTCTTTGTTGCTTTTGCCATTTTTCTACCCATATCTGACGAATAGAATTTATATCGAAAAACAATTCATTGAAATAATCTGTTTTATCAAAAATTTTATCATCATCATCTAATATTTTTAAATCTAACCGATAATGATCACATAAAACATCTTTATTATTTATTGATATTGTTGTTGTATCGTTCCAGAGAAGCCTTGTCTCATATAAAATTCCTTCACTCTCAAGATTAAACCATTTTGTGTCAATCGAATCAACGGGGGAATTCATAATTTTAACCAATAGTGAAAGTAGCGAGTGTGTATTTGGCTCTAGGGAAATCGAATCCTTCTCATCATAAACAAGAATATTTCCTTTTTTCAGCACTGCTTCATATTTCTGTTCTTCTGTTCCCAATTCGGTGGTCTTTTTATTTTCAATAACAGTATAACTCTTTTTGTCAAATTTTGAATAGTATTCTAAATCCACCGGAAAAATATAATCTATAAATTCTTTTGATTTTAGATTAAAGGTTATTTCGTCATCTGTATCTTTTTGGATTTCAGCGGTACCGATAGGAATACCCCAAATGTTTACATCATATTTTTGAGCTTGTGTAAAACAAACTGCTGAAAGGAATATTAGAAATATTTTATTCATTAATTTTGAATTAACCTTATTGATCAACAAGATTCCTAAGTTGAATCATTTGTTTGTATCAATTACTGCGTTATGAATTTCACACTTTCCAACGAAACTTACCAAGAATACTTAAAATTCCAAGAACCGGTGTGTATATTGGTTGCAAAAAGAACCAAATTAAATAAGCATTTATTTTAATTTTTGTCTTAAATATTTTTGATCCATAAAATAAGACAACAGTATCAAATAGAAATTTTATACCAAAGAGCATAGGTAAGAACTGCCAATAATTTTTTAACAATAATGTTGACAACAAAATTGTATTTGTAAATAGGTTGACAAATAAGAATAGTAAAAATAACAGATCAGTGTTGAAAAGATTTCGAGTATTTGATGCCCACCGTATTCGCTGGCTAATAAATTCACGTATATTCTCCAATGGTTTTGTTTTCACAAAACCACGAGGATTTGTATTATACATTGCTTTTGCTATTTTTGATATTGCTTGAACAAGATAAAAATCATCACCGGAGATGCGTTTAGCGACTGGATTGAAACCATTAATTTTATCGAAATCCGAACGCCTGTAAGCAATGTTCTGACCCGACCCTGTCCAGGCATTTCCCCAACCAAGCGTACCGGCATTTGCCGACATTAGTGCTAAAAAATCTATTGATTGATAATGATCGAAAAAGCGCTCTGATGCGACATCAATTTTTGAGTATCCTACAACAATTCCGGTTTCTTTGCCAAATGTTTCAACAATGCTTTCAACCCAAGTATTCGGTACGCGACAATCGGCATCGGTGGAAATTATAATTTCACAATTTGATTTTTCGATTGCTTTAGTAAGTGCATATTTTTTGGGAGTCATTGTTTTTGATAATTTGGAAATCCTAATACCATCGAAATTATTATACTTCTTAACATAATCACTTATAATTGCCCAAGTTTTGTCGGTTGATCTGTCATCAGCAATTATAATCTGTAACTTTTCTTGAGGATAGGTTTGATGACTTAAATCTTCAAGTAAATCCCGAATATTTTCTTCTTCGTTCCTAACTGCGACAATTACTGAAACAATGGGTTCTTTGGAATCTTGTATTTTTGGAGTCTTTTTTAAGCGGAATAAACCTGAAAAAAAATATAGCATAAAGGCGGCATATAAAATAAATATGCCCATGGAGATTGAGCCAATC
>JAUWFQ010000013.1 GCA_030606865.1 bacterium | reverse complement strand
TATATCATGCCTTGGAAGGAAATATCGCACATGTCTCAAAGACTTGAATTTATCACAATGGCGCTTAAGCCCGGGACAAATATGACCCGGCTGTGCAAACAATATGATATTAGTCGTACTACCGGCTATAAATGGTTGTATCGGTTTGTGGAAGAAGATATTTACAGCTTGGAAGACCATTCCCATCGTCCACTTCACAGTCCCAACAAGACACCAAATAAGATGGAACAAGCTGTATTGGGTATAAGACGCCAGCATCCTTATTGGGGCGGTCGTAAGATTAAGGCGCGGTTGAGTCACCAGGGATACGAATTTGTTCCGGCGGCATCTACTATTACCGCGATACTGCGTCGTAATGGTCTTTTGGACGAAGCGGAAGCCATAAAGCATACGCCGTTTAAACGGTTTGAATATGAACAACCTAATCAACTGTGGCAGATGGATTTTAAAGGGTATTTTTCTATCAGTAGCGGTCATTGTTATCCTCTGACCATATTAGATGATCATTCCCGGTTTTCGATTGGGATCAGAGCCTGTACAAATGAAAAAAGATCGACGGTAAAGAACCAGCTTACCCAGGTCTTCCGTACCTATGGCTTGCCAGAACGGTTTTTGGTGGATAACGGTTCGCCTTGGGGTTCTAGAGACGATTTTAAGTATACCAAACTCACGGCCTGGTTGATTTGTCTTGGGGTTGATATAATCCACTCCAGACCCTATCATCCACAGACAATGGGAAAAGATGAACGATTCCATCGTACTTTGAAAGTGGAAGTGCTGAACAATCATGTGTTTGATACGATCAATGATGTTCAAAAGAGATTTGATAAATGGCGGTATATCTATAATCTCGAACGACCCCATGAAGCCTTGGATATGGACGTTCCTGCCAGTCGCTATGAACCTAGTAAGCGGATGTACCCTGAAATATTGCCGGATATAGAATATGGGCCTGATAATTATGTGCGTAAAGTCCAGTATAAAGGTGAAATTTATTTTAAAGGAAAAGTATTTAAAGTAGGAAAAGCCTTTGTAAAATATCCCGTTGCTATAAGATCAACGTTCAAAGACAACATCTTTAATGTGTTTTTCTGTCATAAGAAAATCAAACAAATTGATTTGAGAAACCCATGGAAATAACTCATAATAACTGTATACTATGTCCCCGAACATATGTAAACTATGTCCCCGGTCTATACAGGAGACAAAGAGGGGGTGAATTGTTAATACATTTAAAATAAAGAAACTGCCGAAATGGCGGTTTCTCTTATTCCATATAATTTAAAACAGATTTATTTCTTCAAATTAGCTCTTGCCGCTGCTAGCCTCGCCACCGGTACTCGAAACGGAGAACAACTAACGTATGCCAAACCAACATTATGGAAGAATTCAATGCTGTCTGGGTCGCCGCCATGCTCACCGCAAATACCAAGTTTAATGTTTGGATTTGTTGAACGTCCTTTCTTAACTGCCATTTCTACTAATTGTCCTACGCCACCTTGGTCAATGCTTTGGAATGGATCAACCGGTAAGATATTTTCTTCTAAGTAAACCGGTAAAAAACCGCCAATATCATCGCGGCTAAAGCCGTAAGTGGTTTGTGTTAAGTCATTAGTTCCAAAACTAAAGAATTCGGCAGATTCAGCTATTTCATCTGCGACCAAACAAGCGCGCGGAAGTTCAATCATTGTTCCTACAAGATATTTGAACTCAACATTTTGTTCGGCCATTACTTTTTTGGCAATGGTACGTACAATTGCTTCCTGATTTTTATATTCAGCCAGCGAGCCAATTAGCGGAATCATTATTTCAGGATGAACAGATTTGCCTTCTTTCGTTAACTCTGCCGTGGCTTCTAAAATAGCACGCGCCTGCATTTCTGTTATCTCAGGATAGGCAATTCCCAAACGACATCCGCGGTGTCCAAGCATTGGATTGAATTCGTGTAATTCGTCAATGCGTTTCTGAATATCTTTGCTTGCCACATTCAATTCATCAGCCAATTCCAAAAGGGCATCGTCATCAAGTGTGATAAATTCATGTAAGGGCGGATCCAGCAAACGAATTGTTACCGGTAAATCATGCATCGCATCCAAAATGCCTTTGAAATCAGCTTTTTGGTATGGTAATAATTCCATTACAGCCGCACGACGTTCCTTTTCATTTTTGGCAAGGATCATTTTACGGATTGCTAAAATTCTTTCCGGGTCAAAAAACATATGTTCTGTACGGCACAAGCCGATACCCTTCGCACCAAATTTTCGTGCTAATACAGCATCTTCTGGACGGTCAGCATTGGTACGCACGCCCAAGCGACGGGTTGCGTCAGCCCATTCCATTAATTCTGCATATTCTTGGTTTGAATCAGGATTGGCATCTTTAAGGGGAAGCTGTCCTTCATAAACCTTACCGGTTGTTCCGTTAAGAGTAAGCCAATCACCTTCTTTATATTTTTTATCACCAACTTCAAGAGTTTTATTTGCCGCAGAAATGTGCAGAGACTCACAACCTACGATACAGCATTTACCCCATCCGCGAGCGACCAATGCTGCGTGACTCGTCATACCGCCCTTGGAGGTTAAAATCGCAACTGCGGCGTGCATACCATGTACGTCTTCCGGTGATGTTTCATCGCGTACTAAAATTACTTTTTTACCTTGCCCGGCTTGTTCTTCTGCATCATCTGCCGTAAAAACGATTTGTCCGGTAGCGCCACCGGGGCCTGCGGGTAATCCTTTCGCCAAAGGCGATACGTTTTGTTCTTCTTCCGGGTCAACCATCGGGTGTAAGAGTTCATCTAATTGACTTGGCAGAACGCGCATTAAAGCTTCATTTTTATCGATTAATCCTTCGTGTACCATATCAACCGCCATTTTGATAGCTGACTGACCATTACGTTTTCCGGTTCGTGTTTGCAGCATCCATAAACGACCATCTTGAATCGTGAATTCGATATCTTGCATATCGGTATAGTGTTTTTCAAGATCGATACGGATTTTATCTAAATCAATGTAAATCTTGGGAAAAGCTATTTCTAAAGATTCGGAAGCATCTCCAGGAGCTTTGGTTGTTTCGTTAAGCTGTAGTGGCGTACGTAGTCCGGCTACAACATCTTCGCCCTGAGCGTTACGAAGCCACTCACCGTAGAACTTGTTTTCTCCAGTAGCAGGATTGCGAGTGAAAGCTACTCCGGTAGCCGAATTATCACCAAGATTTCCAAAGACCATCGCTTGGACGTTTACAGCTGTTCCCCATTCTCCGGGAATATTTTCAATTTTACGATAACTTACTGCTCGTTTACCATTCCAACTTTTAAACACAGCGCCAATTCCTCCCCACAGTTGTTCCATGTGGTCGTCGGGGAATTCTTTACCAAGATTAATCTTGATTTCTTCTTTAAATTTTTCAGTTAAATGTTTCCAATCATCAGCAGTTAATTCAACATCGGATTTATAATCATTTTTATCTTTATATTTATCTAAAATATTTTCTAAACGGTGACGAATACCATGACCGTCTTTTGTTTTAACTCCTTCAGCTTTTTCCATAACAACATCGGCATACATTGTAATTAGACGACGGTATGCATCATAAACAAAGCGTGGATTATTTGTTTTAGCAATTAAACCGGGAATGGTTTTGCTTGTTAATCCAAGATTTAAAACCGTTTCCATCATGCCGGGCATTGATTGTCGGGCACCGGAACGAACAGATAGTAATAATGGATTATCAGCATTACCAAAGCCCTGATTCATAATTGACTCAGTATTATTTATTGCTTCATCGGTTTGCTTTTTTAATTCTTTAGGATAATTATGATCATTATCATAATAATAGTTACACACACCTGTTGTAAGAGTAAATCCGGGCGGGACAGGAATACCTAAGCTGGTCATTTCCGCTAAATTAGCGCCTTTGCCACCCAATTCATTTTTCATTTTTGTGTTTCCGTCAGCTTTTCCGCCGCCGAAAAAATATACATATTTAGACATTGAAATCTCCAAATTGTGAGTTTAAAAAAGACTGAATATTACAGTTTAATATTTTGTCCAACAAGAAAGGGATTTGTTAGAGAAAATTTATTCTCGGTAATGGCAACCAACACTGACTTTATTCGAAAGCGCAGCGGAGGTTACGATAATAGCACTCCTCACAGCATTACGTAAACCTATAAGGCTATCGGTAACACGTGTGGCACGATAAAACCGTTCAATTTCTATTTCAAGATTATGTAATTCACTAAATGCACGTTCAAGTCGCATTGTAGTTCGGATTAGTCCTACATAATTCCACATTAAGTGCTGAATGGCGCTCATATCTTGTTGGATCAATGCAAGGTCCGGAAGATCTTCTCCTGCAATCTCCCATCCCGGAATATTTTCTTCCCGGAATAATGATTGATCGTCAATTTTATTAATTATATGTTGTGCAGCGCGATATCCCCAAGTCAGTCCTTCTAGTAATGAAGAACTGCCAATACGGTTTGCACCGTGAACTCCTGTACAGCTTACTTCACCAACCGCATAAAGATTTTCGATATTTGACTGCCCGTGCTCATCAACCCATACGCCACCACAAAAATAATGAGCAGCTGGTACAATCGGCACTAAATCTTTTGATATGTCAACACCGTATTTTTTAATCTGATGATGTATTTCCGGGAAATGGCTTTTAATTTTATCTTCCGGAATGTAGGATTTCAAATCCAAAAATACATTAGGTTTTCCCTCTTCAAGCATTTCCAAATGAATACTGCGAGCTACTTCATCGCGGGGGGCTAAGTCTTTCCATTCCGGGGCATATTTTTCCATGAAAGGTACGCCGTTTTCATTGACAAGTCGCGCGCCGGCTCCTCGAACAGCCTCTGATATTAAGAAGTTAGGTGCAAATTGACTATAAAAGGTGGTTGGATGAAATTGTACGAATTCGCAATTTATTACTCGTGCGCCGGCGCGATACGCCATCGCGAGGCCGTCGCCGCGTGAGCCTTCAGGATTACTTGTTTGTAAAAATATCCTACCCAAACCTCCGGTTGCCAAGATAGTATTTTTAGCGATATACCGATGCACTTTGAGTGTTTTTTGATCTAAAACATAAGCGCCCACACAAGCTTGTGGAGTATATTTGTCTTGGACATTGGTGGACTGATGAGACGGGGTAAGCAAGTCAATTGCGGTGTGTCTTGTCAGTAAAGTAATGTTTTTATGAGCTGTTATTTTCTCAATCAATGATTTCTCGATAGCCCTGCCTGTAGTATCGGCGGAATGCAAAATACGCTTACGTGAATGCGCTCCTTCTTTAATGACGGAAAGATTACCGGTGGCTTCTTTATCGAATGGAACCCCTAAATAATCTATTAAAATTTCTTTAACAAGTTTAGGTCCTTCTTCCGACACTATTTTTACACTTTCGGTGTTGTTGAAACCGTCACCGGCGCGTAAAATATCTTTTGTCAATAATTCCGGCGTGTCATCTTTGCCGGTATAAATTATGCCGCCTTGAGCGTAATGAGTATTTGACTCGTATGAATGTTCTGCACGAGTAATAAGGATTACTTGTTTTCCGGCATCGGCGAGTTTTAATGCCGCCGTCCCACCGGCGATACCGCAGCCAATAATTAATACATCAGTTTTCATAATATTAAAATATCTCTATCATTCGTTCAACAGATTGTGCTGCTCGCCTGCGAATATCTTCTGGGACATCAACCACATATTGGGTTTTTTGCAGAGCTTTTAGTGTGTTTTCTAATGTAATTTGATTCATATGCGGACAGCGTATACTGTACAAACGAATCATCTCTTTTTCAGGATTTTCGGCAGCGATATTCTCTCCCATCGAGCATTCCGTAAGCAATAAATAGCGTTTAGCATTTGAATTTTGTACTTCACTGATCATCGCTTTTGTGCTGCCGGTAAAATCTGCCGCTTCAACAACCTCAGGGCTGCATTCGGGATGTGCCAACACCAATATATCAGTAAATTGCTTGCGAATATTTTTTATATCATCAACTTTAAATTGCTCATGTACCTCGCAACGTGCCTTCCAACCGATCATTTGGTAGTCAATGTGATCGAGATCACTCTTTTTGGATTTACGAGTTGGAAAAATTATGTGTTTTCCACTTTCTTTTGCTACATTAGCTGCTAAGTATTCATCAGGAAGAAAAATAACTGTATCGGTATTCAACGATTCAACCACCTTAACGGCATTTCCGGAGGTACAACAAATATCGGTTTCTGCTTTTACATCAGCATAGGTATTTACATAAGAAACAACAGGAACACCAGGGAACCGTTTGCGCAACCAACATACATCATCAGCTGTTATTCCTTCGGCAAGCGAACAACCGGCTTTTTCAGCGGGGATCAAAACGGTTTTGTCAGGATTCAAAATTTTCGCTGTCTCCGCCATAAACCGGACTCCGCAAAATACGATGATGTCTTTATCGGTTTTAGCGGCTTGTTGACAGAGACTTAATGAATCACCGGTAAAATCCGGTATTGAATGAAAAAGCGCTGGTTCCATATAGTTATGACCAAGGATAACAGCGTTAGTTTCTTCTTTTAATTGAATAATTTTATAAGCGAGTTCTGCCTTATAGTGTAATTCAATTTCGGGAACCAAACCCTTTAGTTTAGAGGACATATCCTGATAAAGTTCATCAAAAGTCACAAAAAGCTCCTTTTACTTCTTTGTGAATAAAAAACTGATATCCAAAGCTGTTACAGAATGTGTTAACTTGCCAACCGAAATATAATCTACGCCTGTTTCGGCAACTTCAACAACAGTTTTCAAGTTAATATTACCGGAAGCTTCAAGCGGAATTCTTTTGTTAACGATTTTTACTGATTTTTTCATTTCTTCTATGGACATATTATCTAACATAATTCTGTCAGGCTTATATAGCAGCGCTTCATCAAGCTGTTTAAAAGTCTTTACTTCAATTTCTATTGGTAACTTAGTTTTGGAATTTTTCCGAACCAGTTCGATTGCGTTTCCCACACCACCTGCTGCTTCAATATGATTATCTTTTATGAGAACCATGTCGTATAATCCCATTCGATGGTTTTGCCCACCGCCGAGTTCCACGCTCCATTTATCTAGAAACCGCAAACCGGGAACAGTTTTTCTTGTGTCAAGAATCTTGCATTTCGTATGAGCGATTAAATCCATATATTTCTTAGTTGTTGTAGCGATGCCTGACATCCGTTGCATAAAATTCAAAGCTGTTCGTTCAGCGATCAATATAGAGCGCGCCGACCCTTCAACCTTAGCTAATTTTGTTCCTTTTTCAATAAAAGCACTATCGGATACAAGGTTTTTAATAGATATTGATTTATCAACTTCATGAAAAACTAATTTTGCTATGTATAAACCGGCAATAACGCCGGGTTCTTTAGCAATAAAATAACCGCAGTAAACCAAATCTTTAGGAATTATTACATTGCTTGTAATGTCACCTGTTTTTATGTCTTCTGATAATGCTGTTTGCACAGATCGTATTACATCTTCACGGTACATTTTGAGAATATTTTGATTCATTGACAAAATCTATTTAATTAATTGATGAATAAATTAACTGTTATTGTTTTTTTAGTGCAAGTAAGTGATTATAAAATTAATGATATATTTAATAAAATTAACTCGCAAAATGTAAAATAAAAACTGTAACCTTTCCCCTTTATGAATCTCACAAAACGCATAGAATCGGTAATATTATCAAATTTACAACCGTCGGAAGATCGGAAAATTGGCATTGAATGTGAATGCATTTTTTATGATAAAAACCTCCGACGTATTCCGGTAAATTCTTCTGATAGATTTTCTGCTACAGATTTATTGAATGAGATGGTAGCTTTACAATCTGATGATGACATAAAAGCCGGCTATTCACTTGAGCCCGGCGGACAATTAGAGTGGGCATCTCCACCAGTGAAATCATTACACGAAATCAATGCTAATTATGTACAAAATAAGGCGCACGCGGTAGAAATCGCAAAGCGCGAAAACTTAAAATATATCGATTTTTCACTCGAACCGCTATATCTGCCATTAGAAATAGATTTAATAAATCACGAAAAATACTGCTTAATGGATAAAATGTTTACCAAGACGGGAAAGTTTGGACAGTGGATGATGCGCAATACTTCCAGTATTCAAGTAAATATTGATTTTAGTTCAAAGGAAGAAGCAGAAAAAATGGCATATATCGCGGATTGCCTTACACCGATAGCGTCAATTTTATTTGCCAACAGCCCTTTTTGGAAAGGAAAACCCAGCGGAAAAGAAAATCTTCGCTATAAGATTTGGAACAGTACAGATAATTCTCGATGCGGAAATTTAATGGATCATGGAATGATGGTACCAAAGGGGTTAATTAACAAGTATGCACAATATATTCAGTCTGTTCCGGCTATATTTATTAAAGATGAAAATGGAAACGTAAGATCCTACAAAAAGACGCTTGGTTCATGGTTAAAAGAATTACTTAATCAAGATAGATTAACCGACGGACATATACAATTGGCCTTACATCAGATTTTCACCCATGTGCGCTTTAAAAATGTTTTAGAAATAAGGGGTTCCGATAGACCGCCTTCCGGTTTTGAGTTTGCACCGGCGGCCTTTTGGACAGGCTTGTTACTTGAAAACGAAACCCAAAATGATATATTTAATATTGTAAAAACATGGACGCTTGAGGATCGTAAGCAATTAAATTTAAGGGCATATAAATTAGACCTGGCTCAAGACGGACCAAATAATAAATCTATTGGAGAATGGATAAATATTATTTGTGAATTATCACTAAGTGGATTAAATAGAAGAAGTAAAAAATATAATATAGAGAATGGAAAAAACTTTTTAGAGGGATATTTAGATATTTTTAACGAGAGAGGAATTCCTTCTCTATATACACAAACGATACACGCAAAAAGCGGAAAAACAGTTAAAGAATTTATCTAATAGTAATAGTGTAAAGCCTAAAAGAAAATGGGGAAACGCCCGATTGTGTTAATAATTAATAATTAAATAGCTTTTACTCATATTAAACAATTGCTAATATTTATGTTGTTGTTTGCACTGTGAATGCATTAATTTGACCAAGATTTAATAATTATAAAAAAATGATTAAAAAAATTGCCCTGATAGGCATCATAATCCTGTTCACACTTCTCCTTATTTATTGTACTACAGATGAATCTACAATTATTGGTCCTTTCGGAGATGCCAGTAAATATATTTCTGTGGCGAATTTTTCAGCAGACAAAACGTTGCTATATTCTAACGGCGACACAACCCTCATAAGTATTAAGGTGTTGGATGTCGACAAAACACCTGCAATAGGATTAAAAGTTGATTTTTCTGCACAGTTTGGAAACATTACGGAGTCCGACACAACAGATTCTAGCGGAATTGCTCTAGCCACCTTTGTTTCTGATGAGAATACAGGTGAAAATATTATTACTGTTGATACCGGTGTAAAAAAACATACTCTAACTTTGCGCGTTGTTCATTATCAACCTAAATATGTTGAGATGTTCTCTGATTCACCGGTGTTATTAGCAGATGGACAATCATCCACGAAAATTACAACCGTTTTGAAGGATAGCGTTGGTAATCCAATGCCGGATATAACCGTAAAGTTCGCAACAACTCTCGGTACGCTTAGCAGTCATATTGAAAGAACCGACGATGAAGGTGTTGCGACTACCGAACTTACCAGTACAAATAGTGATGGCACGGCAATAGTCACGGCAACTTCATTTGTAAAGGATTCTATTGTAGTTGAATTCAAGCAATATGTGCCATTTGATATTGATATTTCTTCAGAGACGTATACATTATTAGCAGACGGCTTATCATCTACAGAAATAACTGCTATTCCCAGAGATGATCAAGGCAGAACAATGCCAAATATTCCAGTATATTTTAGTACAACCAATGGTACCCTTAGTTCTAAAATTGTTAATACTGAAGCCGATGGCGTCGCAAAAACAGTACTAACCAGTACTACAACAGAGGTCATTGCGGAGGTTACTGCCACTTCCTATGTGGCAAGATCTGTAGAGATAAAATTTCAAAAATATGTGGCATCATACCTTGATCTTTCAGCTGGATCACCAGTTTTACTTGCAGATGGTGAATCTAGTACAATAATCACTGCGGTTGTAAAAGATAGCACTGGAAAGAAAATGGAAGGTGAAACGGTACGGTTTTCAACGACTTTTGGAACACTTAGTAGCCACATTGAAGTGACGGGTCCAGAGGGAATTGCAACTGTAACGTTATTCAGCAGCACCGCATCCGTTACGGCATTGGTCATAGCTACATCATTTGTATCAGATTCCGTTGAAGTTGAATTCAGCGTGAATGTTCCAAGCACTATTGATATGTCTGCATCACTATCAATTATCTTAGCGGATGGAATATCAACATCAACTATTACGGCAATTCCTAAAGATGCGGAAGGCAAAACGATGCCGGGCATCTCCGTACAGTTTAGTACCACGCTTGGAACACTCAGCGAAACAATTACGATAACAGACGCCGATGGAATAGCCACAACTGTCTTAACAAGCGGCACTACAGAGGGAACTGCATGGGTCAGCGCGACATCATCCACCTCTTATCAAGTTGGCGTACAGTTTATAGCATATAATCCAGCATATATAGTCTTAAGTTTAGAGGGAGATTCTGAGAGTTCAATTTTAGCAGATGGTAAATCAGAGATTAATATTATTGCTATAGTATATAATTCAGCGAATGAAATTATTCCGTGGGCGCTTGTTGATTTCTCAACAACCCACGGTTCTTTGAATAAAACAACCGTTCGTGCTAACCAATTAGGGGAAGCAATAGTTACGCTTACGAGCGCCGGTAGTGCTTATAGTTATCCCGCTGTGGTTACAGCCGGAGTCCAGGGCACCAGCATATCGAATACCATTTCGGTTAAATTCCGTGGTATTTCCATCAAGACACATGTTGATTCAGTGCAATTTGCTAGCGGTGGGAACTATAAGGTATTTATACGGACGGTGTTGATAGATATTGATGATAGCATATTGTTGGAAAATGCGACAGTGAAATTTAGTTCAACAATTGGTTCAATGGAGGATGAGGTTCAGATCACAGATGAATTTGGAAGAGCATTCTCTATATTGTCTGCTGAAGTAACAGGCGTAGATCAAAGCGGGCTTATCATTACGACGGAATTGTGGTTTGCACCCAATGAAGTGTATCATTCAACTGAGAGCATGGTTATTCCGGGAGTTGAGGCATTAATATCAACTATAGATGGTGAAGTAATGGGAGATGGAGAAGGATGGGCACTGGTTAAAGCGACACTACGAGAAATTACCGGTAAAGCAATAACCGAAACGGAAATTGCTTGGGAAACGACACTAGGCACAATAATAGGACAATCGAAAACAAACACTAGCGGTCATACAATAGACACTCTACGAATTGAAAATTCAGTTAGTTCAGATACAGATGTAACTATAACTGCCAATTATGGCGATAATATTTCCATAAGTGATATAGTTACATTTATTCCACCGATTGGCCAAAATCGTTTGATACTTGGATTTGAACCTGACACAACCGGTCATGGTATAATACCATGTGATATTGATACTGTGCTTGCCACAAGGGATGTGGGAATCTCTGCTTTATATAATCGCCCTGGCGATAATGATGGATATACGATTAGTTTCAGCGTTGTACCTAAGAACTTGGCTGTGATCTGTCCAACTGCAGTTACCGTTGGTGCTGAAAATGGGCGTGCGATAGTTATGATGGCATATCCACCACAAAATGCTGGTCAAGTAGTACGAGTGTGGGCAGAGGCTCCTGATGGAACAAGAGGAAGCATTGATGTGATCTTACCAAAAGATGAAGAAGAAGATGATTCGGGTGGAGGATAGAAAATGACCAAAATAATCATAAAAGTAATATTTAGTATTTTATTCATCATCAGCGGCGCAGTTGCTCAAATGGAAACGGTTGGAGTTGAGTTTAATCAACATTCGCGCTATATTGATTCGTTGAGAACTAAGTCTAATATTTGGTCAATGAGCTATCGTAATGAATTGCCTTCAGGAACACGGTTTGCTGTATCATTAGGGTTGGATAATTTTAAATTTTTCGATAATGATTCAACAACGAATCCAATGCTTAAAAGTTCTAATCAAATTTTTATAAAATTAGAAGGATTACAAAAGATTTATTTTATGTATTTCAAAGGGGCAGTACAATTTTATTCCATTAAAGGAAATGCAATAGAGATAACCAGCGGTTATAGTGAGGTCTTACATTATAATATTTATAGAATTTTAGAATTTCCATTAGGCGCAGGATTTACATTCCCTATTGATGATTTAGATTTTTATATTGGACTAAACAAAGTGTATTTCTATGGAACCAACGAAAAAGAGATCATAGTCAATAATAGCGGTCAGGAAACAAGTCTTGGGTCAACTACACGCAGGACATTTCAGGCAGACTTGGGATTGGGTGCCGAAGCAACAATTTTGTATCATCTCTCTGATAACTTAGAGTTTGAATTAAACTTCACAAAATACGAGAAAAAAGATTTTTCCGTTCGCTTTTCTATTTGGGGACCTCTAAAACGAATGCTTTATATCAATTAACTTAAAGTGGCCCCGCTTTTGCGAGGCCACTTTTTTTTCAATCCTTTCCATACAAATTATATAGTAAAACAAGACTCAAAGGTCATAAATTTTATTATCATTAAACCTTATTTTTGATTCATTTTGGAGTATACAAATGCCTTCTTTGAAAACTGAATTATATCCAGAAGCAACATCGCGACATAGTAAAACAAGCGAAGCATACCTTAAAGCAAAAAGAGCTATTAGAAATGAGTGGATTAGCGGTCTTACGGGTGCATTTCTGGCGATGTTTATCTGCGGTCATCTAATATTGGAAAGCAGCATATTGTTAGGTAAAGATGCATACCAATGGACCGTACATTTATTAGAAGTTACAATTCCAATAGCAAAACCGATTGTAATATTTGTCACAACAGTATTTTTTATCCATTTTGTATGGGCTAGTCGAAAAATACCCGGAAAGCTCGAAGATCGAAAGCGGATGATGGAGCTTGGAAAAAAGATTAAAGGGTCAAAAAAATTATGGAATCAGGATAAAAAATTAGAAACGAGTTTAGCCAGACATTTCGAAACATCTTTATGGATATGGCAGGTTCGTACCGGGATGATTGTTTTAGCTACGGGGGCTTTCCATTTAATCTTAGTTGCCTGGAATATTTTTACAGATATGGGTGTATTCGGTCAAGCACCGGGATTGTCAGTAGAGGTAGCCACATCGCGCGTAGAAAGCGGGTTGTGGATATTGTATGCGGTGTTAATGTTTGCAGTCGTCACCCATATGGCGATAGGTGTTTATAGATTATTAGTAAAATGGTTCGCAGATACTTGGTTTGTTAGAAGGTATTCAAGAATTTTATTTTATTTTCTATTTTGGTTCTATATAGTTTTGGGTATTGCTACAACTATCGGTTTAGCCGGTCCTTGGGAGGGATTATTATCATGAGAGTTATAACAAGTGATGTATTGGTGATTGGCGCCGGACTGGCAGGTGAAAGAGCGGCAATAGCATGTGCAAAAGAAGAACAAGAGGTGATTATTTTATCATTAGTACCTCCACGCCGAAGTCATTCCTCAGCCGCTCAGGGTGGAATGCAAGCTTCTTTAGGTAATTCAATTAAAGGCAAAGGAGACAATCCAACCGTTCACTGGTTAGATACTGTAAAAGGATCTGATTGGGGAGCAGACCAAGAAGTTGTACGTATTTTTGCAGATAATGCGCCAATTGCAATGCGTGAAATGGCACATTTTGGTGTTCCATGGAATCGTGTGGAGGGCGGTCCTCGCGATGTTTACATTAAAGGAAAAAAAGCGACAATAGTTGAAGATAAGGCAAAGGAAGGACTTATTACGGCTCGTGCTTTTGGAGGTACTGCAAAATGGCGTACTTGTTATACCGCCGATGGAACAGGACACACTGTTTTGTATACAGTGGACAATATGGTTGTTCAATTGGGAATTACAGTTCATGATCGTATGGAAGCATTACAATTGATACATACCGATGGCCGTTGTTATGGAGTGGTTGTTCGTTCATTGCGGGATGGAGAACTCATAACATATTTAGCAAAATCAACTGTTATAGCGACTGGTGGATACGGACGTATTTATGGTGAATCAACAAATGCTGTTATTAATGAAGGAACAGGTTCTTGGTTGGCACTACAAACGGGTGTGGTGCCGTTAGCGAATATGGAAGCAGTTCAGTTTCACCCAACAGGTATAGTCCCAACGGATATATTGGTAACTGAAGGTTGCCGAGGTGATGGAGGAATCCTTTTAGATGTTGATGAATACCGTTTTATGCCGGATTATGAACCCGATAAACAAGAATTAGCATCACGAGATGTTGTATCCCGTAGGATGAAAGAACACATGCTAAAAGGTAAAGGGGTTAAATCTCCTTATGGTGAGCATCTATGGATGGATTTAAGGCACCTTGGAAAGGAACACCTTACCACTAAACTTCGTGAAGTACATGATATCTGTATGTACTTTATAGGAGTAAATCCAATAACAGACTTAATTCCTGTGCGCCCAACCCAACACTATTCAATGGGTGGTATTCGTGTAAACAAGGATGGTCATGCTTATAATTTAGAGGGTCTTTTTGCAATTGGTGAAGCTGCTTGTTGGGACATGCACGGATTTAATCGGCTTGGTGGAAATTCATTAGCTGAAACAGTTGTGGGAGGCATGATTATTGGTAAGAAAGTAGCTGAATATACTAAAAAGGCTACCCTAATAGCAGATAAAGCATTAGCGGAGAAATTTGCTAAAATAGAGCAAGATAAGATCGCTAAAATGTTGAATAATTCTGACGGAGAAAATGTCTATAAATTGCGCGATGAAATTTCTGCTATATTGATCAAAGATGTACATATTTTTAGAACGGAAGAGGGACTAACAAGAGCAACAGAAGGATTATTAGATATTGTAAGGCGAACAAAAAATGTCAAAGTACATACTCAGGCGCCCGGAATGAATCCTGAATTGTCTAGTGCCATACGTATTGAAGGAATGGCGAAACAGGCTTATTTGATTGCAAAAGGAGCCTTGGATAGAACAGAATCGCGCGGAGCGCATAGCCGAGAAGATTATCCAACACGGGATGACAATAAGTGGTTAAATCGCACTTTAGCGCGTTGGCCCGAGCCCAATGGTGAGCCGGTCTTTACTTATGAACCGGTTGGTCTGTTAGATTTGCCACCTGGCTATCGTGGGTATGGAAGAGATCATCGAGTGGATATGAAGATGTCTATTAAAGAATATAATAAAAAAGTTCCGAGTATGCAAAAAGCACACGGTCGTATAGAAACAACAGAACCGATTGGAACAGAGCTTCCAAGAGAATTGTGGAAAAGTGAATTAAAGGAGACGAAATAATGGAACGGACATTAAAGTTTAAGATATTTCGGTATAATCCAAATGTTGAAAACGATAAACCTCGCGCAGAAATTTTTGAACTGAACGAAACTCCTCGCTTGAATGTTTTTACTGCATTAAATCGGATTCGTGAAGAGCAAGCTCCTGATTTAATGTTTGACTTTGTCTGTCGTGCCGGGATCTGTGGTTCTTGTGGTATGATGATAAATGGCAGACCTACGCTAGCTTGTCGTACGCTTACATCAGATTTACCGGAAAACATTGAACTTTATCCATTGCCATTCTTTAAAATGTTAGGAGATTTATCTGTTGATACCGGTATTTGGTTCAGAGGAATTTCTGAACAGTTAGAATCTTGGATTCATACAGAAAAAGAATTTGATCCTGAAGCAGAAGAAGAGCGTATGGATAATTCACTTGCTAATAAAATATATGAAGCTGAAAGATGTATAGAATGTGGCTGTTGTCTAGCGGGATGTGCTACAGCGCAAGTTTATCCTAATTTTTTAGGCGCAGCAGGATTAAATCGCATAGGGCGATTCTTACTGGATCCACGCGACCAGCGCACTGATCAAGAATGGTTTGAACTTGTTTCAACTGATGAAGGAGTATTTGGCTGTATTGGAATGATGGCTTGCGATGATGTATGTCCAAAAGAGTTACCACTTTTAGAGGTCTTTTCCTACATTAGAAGAAAAATGAGTGTGGTGCCTTTTAAAAGATAGTATGATTGAATTTGTATATTAATAAAGGCCCCGGTTGAATAAACCGCGGCTTTTTATTATTGAATAATTATTAATGTTGATGAAAATAACTTTCTTCAAAAGAAGAAATTGTTTTATTTAATTTATTAATTATATCTAAATCTGTGGATTGTTTTGTTTTCATAGTGTAAACTGATAACTGATGAAGTAAAGTAAGGTTTGTTATGTATTGACCATACTTATCACTATTATAAGTGGTTAATTTTATCCTTTGATGTAAGAAATATTGGCTTACAACATCTTGAATCTTTTTAGCATGTTCTTCTTTATTTGTCACCCATCTTACAATCTGGTTATAATTAATTGTACTTTCTTGCGATAGTAGATTTATCTGTTTCATAGATTTTTCTATTGTATTAATATGTTCTTTAATCATTGTCACACGAAGAGAATCATTATAAATACCGCAAGGAATTTCACAATGACTATATACTGCACTACTTAAAAATAATATAAACAGTATAGTAAGGGGGGTTGTATTAAAATATTTAGATATTCGTTTTATCATTTTACACTCCTTTAGTAAATAATTCTACTTATAATTTATCTCTACTTAATACAAAAAACCTCACAAACGTGAGGCTTTTTGTCATTATTTATATTTTACTAATCAGTTCTTTAATGTAAAGTGAACCGGTATCGAAATCCAAACACCAACAGGGCGATCACGTTGTTTAGCAGGTTTAAATCGTGTATTCTTAATGGCCTTGGCAGCTGCTTCGTCTAAGCCGGTGTTGGGAACGCCTTTAAGTATTATTGTTTCTTCTACAATACCTTTTGCGTTTATGAAAGCCTGTACAATTACGGTCCCTTCAATTCCAGCTTCTTGAGCTATTTCCGGATACACCGGATTAATTGGTGTTCGGGCGACAGGAGGATCATCATAGGGAATGAATCTAACCCGCGGACCTGTACTTGTTGGTGGCGGAGGAGCATCTCCCCATGCTTCAAAATCCTCGAGCTCTGTTTCAGCAATTGTAATGTCCTCATCAAGATCTTCACTTTCAGATTCAATTGGTACTGAAGGTCGCGATGGCGGCGGTGGACTATCGGCCTGCCGCGTTAGGGGAATATCTATTTGTTCAATCACAATTTCCTGTTGTTGAAGAATTCCTTCTTCAGCGAGGAAGCGTGGAAACATTAAGAAAGCAATAATAAGAATGACAACACCTGCAAACCCCATTATTCTTACGGTAAAGGGATAGCGCTTTTTTAAAATGTGTATATGCTCAGTCATAATTAATCCACTGCCATTAATGTTGCATAGTTTAAAGCAAGAGCATCGGCCTTGCGTAATTCATTATGTATACTGGAGATCAGTGCCATACGAGATTGTTCATCTGCTTTAAGAGAAACTACAAGTTGAGGATCTGCCGCGCGTCTTTCATACATAATATGACGTATATCTTCAGTATTGAAAAGTTTATCTTCTATTGAAACCAACCCTTCTTTAGATACCCAAATATGGGATGTATGATTTTTAGACTTTAACTTTTCAATACGTACAGCTTTCGGCAAATTAACCGGCAAACCACTAAATTCTCTTAATACAGTGGTCACCATAAAGAAGATTAACAGCATAAATATGATATCCGGCATTGAAGCCGTTGGAATTGCGCTAGATAGCCTAGTTTTTTTCTCAAACTTCATAATTGAGTCTCCGCAATTGAAATCCTGGTAGCGTTTGCACGTTTCAGTTGATCAATAACAGCTATATAATCTTTATATTTAGTCTTCTCGTGTGATTTCACTGAAATGATTAATTTACTGTTCTCTTGCAGTTTTTGTCGAACCACACGGTTAATATCACTGATTCTTACCGGTTCATCTCCGAGCAATACTTGTCCTGTTGAATTGATCAAGCAGTTCAAGATATTTTTTTTACTAACTTCAACTTGTTCGCCTTCTGCCGGCAAAACTATTCCCAATCCCTTGTCCATATCAATGGTGGTTGTGACCAGGAAAAAGATTAACAACAGGAAGGCAATGTCTGCCATTGAAGCAGTCGGGATATCCCCGCCTTTAAACCTGCGTTTTTTCTTTGCCATAATATGTTACTTAGATTTTTTATTGCTCTCCATTTCATAGAGATGGTCGACTAATTGCATGGAGTTTTCTTCCATATCTAAAACTAGGCGATCAATTCTTGAAACAAAGAAATTTTGAAATAATTGTATGATAATAGCAACAATTAATCCAAATGCGGTAGTTAACAATGCTTGAGAGATACCACCTGCAACAACTGCCGGTGAAATGTTATTGGCAGCTTCGATTGAATCAAAAGCCTTGACCATACCGGCAACCGTCCCGGTAAATCCAAGCATAGGTGCAACTGTTACAACAAGGTTCAACCAAATCATATTCTTTTCCAAGAAAGACATTTCAACGGTACCTGCGTTTTGAATTGCTTTTTCTACTTCGTCTAAACCGCGATGACTACGCGTTAGACCGGCATGAAATACCTCAGCAATCGGACCGCGCGTTTTATTACAGATCTCGATAGCACCGCCAACCCCGTCAGAGTCTAATGTGTCTTTTACTTCAGCAAAGAATTTTTTTGAATTAATTGAAGACATCATTAAAGAATAGAGTCTTTCAAGAGCAAATGCGAGCCCAAAGACAAATAAAGCTAAAATTGGCCACATGAATGGACCACCGTCTACAAAGTATTCAACCATTTATTCCTCCAGTATTAATATAAATTGTCTGAAAAGTTATTAAAATTAATAAAATTTTGTCAATGAATTTAATTAATATTTTTCTAATTCAACAGTTTCTTTAAAACTATTTATAGCTGCAACAACTTGATTATCAGTTGGGAGCGTTATTTTATAGTATTCATCACGTCCCCACAGCGCTGCAGCAACTTGTGCCTTTATCCGGCGTTTTAAGTATTTACTGTCCTCAGCAATAGCAGAACGATCAAATTCAATATTTTGAGAAATTAGAAAAGACAAGAAATCTTCATACAATGCGTCTGATAAAACCCACGATTCATTAAATTGTACAAATGAAACAAAATCATTTTTTATGGATTGAGAATGTTCCGAAGCCCAATTGAAAAATGGTCTGCTTGGATCACTAATTAACAATTGTGATTCTGCGGTAATCCCGGATTCCCAAGCGGACAATACATCAGGAGTGATACCCCCGCCACCATAAACAACACGCCCATTTCTTGTAAAATGTTTGGGTCTGAGCTTCTTTAAGGAATCCACGACGGCTTCACGATTTTTCATAAATATTTCACTGTAATAATCGTAATCCGCACCGTGTTCATATTCTCTTTGTATAAGCCTGCCGCTTGGAGTATAATATTGCGCAATGGTGAGTCTTATCGCTGATCCATCGCTAAGTGGAATTTGTCTTTGGACAAGCCCTTTACCAAAAGTTGTTTCACCAACAATTATTCCGCGATCTAAATCCTGTACTGCTCCGGCAATAATTTCACTGGCGCTGGCTGATCCACGATTAACTAAAACGACCAATGGAAATGTGCTGTTACCGTTTCTTGGATCAGCAATAAATACTTGTTCTAATTCTTTTCGCTTACTGCGTGTATATACTATAGTGTCGCTTTTAGCGATGAATAAATTAGTTATCTCAGCTGCTTGTTTTAATAATCCTCCGCTATTATTTCGCAGATCAAGCACTAAACGTTGCATTCCTTTTTGTGATAATTCAGAAATGGCAGATTTTACTTCATGAAGCGAAGTTGCTGAAAAGCGCGTCAGCCAAATATATCCGGTTTGGTTGTCTATCATGATAGCGGTTCTAACGCTATATAAAGGAATATTATCTCGAATAATTATTACATCAAAGGGTTTAGAAGTTCCAATGCGTTTAACTGTAACAGTGACCTTTGTGCCTTTTTTACCGCGCAATTTTTTAAAAACACCTTCTTTAGTTATTCCAAGCGCATCATTGCCGTTTATTTTTATGATTTGATCCCCTGGCAATAGTCCTACGTGTTCTGAAGGGCTGTCGGCGACAGGCGCAATAACTGTTAAAATTCCATTAAGAACGTCAAATTCAATTCCAATACCTTGAAATTCACCTTTGAATTGTTCTTCGATTTCTTCTAATTCTTTAGCCGGAATATAAACAGAGTGTGGGTCTAGTTCATCTAAGACACCGCGAATGGCACCATCCATTAGTTTATCAAGTTCTACTGTCTCAAAATAATCTTCGTTAATATAATGAAGAACTGACAACAATGTGTTTAGTTTGGTTTTTACTACGCTCTTTGCATTGCGTTTTTGTGTATAAACATTGTGTAAAAAAACAACTAAAATTAGCGAAAGGATTATGACACATGTCGATATAATTGGTTTACGGAATGAAAATCGTCTAAAATTCATATTATATTATTATTTAATAGTAAAAAGGATGTGGAATATAACTATGCTTTGTATCATATTAATTTAAAAGCTTTAGTATATGCGCATAACCTTTTTTATCAATATCCATAGTTATAGGGATTGTATAAATTGGTAGATCGGTTTCGCCTATTTTAAGAAAATCTTTTTCAGTTGTTATAATTATATCAGCATTTGTATCAATATATTTTTTACTGATTTTTTCAATATCTGATTTTGAATAATTTTTATGATCTCTGAAATTAATTGAATCAAGAATTCTAACATTAAGGTTTTGAACTGTTTTTATGAATGATTCGGGGTCTCCAATCCCTGAGAATAACAGCGCTGTTTTACCGCTAAAATATTCAACTTCGAGTTTGTTGTTTTTACTGTCCAAAAGATATGAAGAAGAAATTGTATTTGTTTTAAATATTGGCAAGCCGATTGTTTTTAACTTAGCTTGTAAATTTTTAGACGGAACAACAAAATCACTTTTTGTAAGAAGAATTAAATGCGCTCGTTTTAGTGATTTCCAGGGCTCGCGGAAATTCCCAAAACTAAATATTCTGTTATTCATTTTTGATATATTACTATTAACAAGAACAATATCAATATCTCTATAAATTTTGCGATGTTGAAATCCATCATCCAAGATAATGATCTCGGGATGAAAGTTATTAATTAAGTATTTTCCGCCACGGATACGATTTTCATCAACAACTACTGGAATATCTGAAAGATGCTTAGCCATAAGCGTTGGTTCATCACCTACGGTTTCCCAGTTTGCCGGATTGGTTTTTCCGTCCGAAACTAACTGTGTTCCCGTTGTTTTTCTACCATAACCGCGGCTTAATATTGCTACAGTTTTATTTTGTTGCTGAAGGAACTTAGCAATTGCGATTACCACAGGTGTTTTACCGGTCCCGCCAACGGTTATATTCCCAACGCTAATAATTTTACAAGGTAACTTTTTAGATTTAAATATTTTTATATCGTATAGATAATTTCTAATAGTTACTATAAATAGATATATCAAAAAAGGCGGCAACAGAATTATATTAACAATTATACTCATTTATCTATTTTCACACTTTTCGAGACTTCACTATCTAAACTATCAAGTTGGGTTTTTAATGTATTAATGCAAGAATCAAAATTATCATTTATTGAAAAATAAAGTGGTTCACCAAATTTTAATTCAATACGAGTGAATGGTTTTGCTACATGAAAAGTATCCCAATTTGTAAAACCCCAACTACGGCGTGAACGACCTGCCGCAGGGATAATTGGAACGCCGGTTTTTTGCGCTGCCCTTACTGTTCCTGGTTTTGGAATTTTGGCAGGACCTTTTGGACCGTCGGGTGTAATCGCAAGAACATTATTAGGTTTTGATAAAAGTTCAACTATTTGCTGAAACACCTCGCTGCCATTTTGAGAGCTTGAGCCGCGTAAGAATTTCCAACCTAGCCTTTCTCCAATATTTACACCTAATTCCGCATCACGATGAAATCCTGCCAAAATATTAAATCGATATTTAGCTAATTTGAGGTATGGAATGAACATATTCCCGTGCCAGTAGGCAATAATAAACGAAGAATTCTTATGTAGTAAGCTTTCTACATGATTAAAACCCGACACACGCCAACGGCAGGAACCGTATAGGAACTTAATCAGTAAGGTTAATAATGATAATTTTAGATTACTGAGAATTTTAGTCATTAATATTATGTTTCAATGTTTTGCCGACAATTAATTTAGCAGCGTGCCGATAAACGCCATGCACGCCCAACTGTTCTGTAATTTGTTTATAACCGGAAATCATTTTTTCCTGTTCAGGAGTATCAGAAAGTAGCGGAATTAGTGCCTTAATGAGCATCTCCGCATTCATTTTCTGTTGAATAAATTCAGGTACAATTTCACGATTTGCAATTAAATTGATTAGTGATAGATATTTAACTTTAGCTAATCGTTTTCCAATCCAATAAGTAATTTTAGATGTTTTATAACAAACAACAGCCGGTAAACCGAGAACAGCCGCTTCCAAAGTAGCGGTACCGGAAGCAATAAGCCCGGCATCGCTATAATACATAGTTAAGCGAGGATTGTCTCTTTCTATATGTACAAAATCGGGACAATCTGGCAATAAAACATCCGGCGCTTTGCCGATAATAAATTGGATATTTGGAAAAATGTTATGCAATTTATTGATAACATCGTTAAATATTGGCCAATGACGGTCTATTTCTTGTTGTCGGCTGCCCGGGAGCAGGGTTAATAAGGGCATGTTTAATGCAAGCGAATGTTTTGAGAAAAACTCTTTTTTTGTAATGGACGCCTTTTCAATATCAACAAAAGGATGCCCGACAAAATCAGTATTTATTCCGCGCTCATTATACCAATCTTTTTCAAATGGAATAATGCTTAAAGCTTGGTCGATATAATTCTTAATTATTTCTGCCCGTTTTTCTTTCCATGCCCAAACTTGCGGCAAAATGAAATATGTAACAGGAATATTTAATATATTTAGTTTCTTTGCTAATCTTAGATTAAATCCTGGGTAATCAATCATAATTACGCGCGAAGGACTAATCTCTCGAATTGTTTTAATGGTATTACTCATTACATTAAACATAAAAGGAAGATGTTTTATAACTTCAGTAAATCCCACAAGCGCCAAATCGGAAATATGTTCAACAATTTTTACTCCCGCTGCTTTCATTTTGTCGCCCCCGTGACCTGCAAACTTTATTTGAGGATAAAGTTTTAGCATCTCCTGCACTAAATAAGAACCATGAATATCGCCGGATTCTTCGCCTGCGATTATAAAAATATTTATTACAGGGTTTTTACTTGCCTGTATAGATGAAGTCATTTTTTAATGAATTGATTAAAGTGTTTTTATACTGATGGAATTTGGGAGCGAATAAAGATTAATATCAAGATTAACAATATATTTAAAATAGTGTTCTTCTCAGGTTTAAAAACTTTATTGAAACTAAGTGGTTCTTGCGTTAATTCATGTTTCCAGGGAGTTAAACGCGGGATTAATGCAGGAACATTTTCGCAATAAGTCAAATATTCTTTTCCAAACAGTTTAGTTAAAGTTTCTTGTTCCAACGATATAATCAATGAATATTGAATAATAAAAAACAATAGGGTAATACCTATCATCCACCATACCTTTGGTCCGCCTGCTATTAAAACAACCCCAGAATATATTATCATATTCCCAAGATAGAGAGGATTTCGTATATAGGCAAATGGCCCTGATGTACACAGTTTGGGTGCGCCCACTTTTGTTGTTCGTGTTTTACCGCCGGCATAACGTACAGCCCAAATTCTACAAAGTTCACCTATCGTAAGTAGAATAAACCCAAAGTAAATTAGAGGTTGATACGGCTTGGAAAAAAACAACAGCAATAGAACAATGGGAATTGGTGTATAGCTACGATTTTTAAAGAAGAACTGACGGATATCCATTAATGAATATCTTCTATTATCATTTTCTGAATGTTAGTGGCTACCTCCAAAGCATCTCTGCCGGCCTCGCCATCGACAATTGGTTTAGCGTTACCCTGAATTGATTCAATAAAGTTTGTTAGTTCTAGTCGAAGAGCATCTATTTTTTTAACAGGGGGTTTCTCGTAAACTATAGAGCGGTGTCTGCCGTTATTGTCTAAAGGAGCTGTAACCAATGTATTAGAAACTTTTGTGTCTGAATCTATAGCGCGATATACTTCTGTAAGCCCTAGAAGAAAATCGATGGTTACATACATATCACGTTGGAAAAACTTAAGTTTACGAACTTTAATTTGTGCAATTCGGCTGGAGGTTAGATTCGCTACGGTACCATTTTCGAACCGAATCCGGGCATTCGCAATATCAACTGAATTAGTCATAATAGATACACCGCTAGCCCTTATATTTTTCACAGGACTATTTACTAAAGATAGAATTATATCAATATCATGAATCATAAGGTCAAGCACAACAGGGACCTCGGTGCCACGAACCGTATAAGGAGCAAGTCGTTGTACTTCTATAAATTTTGGTCTTAACTCAAAATCTTTTAATGCCAACAAAGCCGGATTCAGCCGCTCAATGTGTCCAACCTGTATTACAATTCCATTTTTTTTTGTAAGTGAAAGCAAGTGATCAGCTTCAGCGACAGTTTTTGCTATGGGTTTTTCAATAAATACATGTTTACCATGTTTAATGCAGTATTCGGCAACTTCAGCATGTTGAGTGGTTGGTGTTACAATAGAGATGGCATCACAGATAGAAAGTAAATCATTAACATTGTTAAAAAATTTTGTCTTATGTTGTTTGGCAATTTTGTTGGCGCGTGTTGTGTCTAAGTCGTAAATCCCCTGTAGGTCAGCGCCTGGCAACGAAGCAAAATGTTTTACATGATGTTGACCTAAATGACCAACTCCAATTACTCCTACTTTTACCTGTTTTGATGTATTCATTAACTATGTCAATTTACAATAATATGATGTACAGTGAAACAATCAAACATTAAACTTAAAGAAGATACAATCACCGTCTTGCACAATATAATCTTTCCCTTCTTGGCGTACAGATCCAGCATCGCGCACCGCGATTTCTGACCCAAGAGTAATCAGATCATTGTATCTATAAACTTCTGCTTTAATGAATCCACGTTGAAAATCTGTATGAATTTCTCCCGCGGCTTCAGGAGCAGTAGTCCCTTGTTTTATTGTCCAAGCTCTTACTTCTTTAGAGCCACCGGTAAAAAATGTTTCTAAATCAAGGAGTTTGAAACTCGCATGAATAAGTTTTTCTAGCCCGGGTTTAGGCAGATTGTATTCATCTAGAAACATTTTTTTTTCATCACCCTCGAGAGTTGCAATTTCTTGTTCTAGTTTTCCGCAGAGACGTATTGCGAGATTGCCTTCTTTCTCAGCAAAATCGAAAAGTTCTTGTACGTGTTTATTGCGTTCAGTATTTTGGATTTCATATTCATCAACGTTAGCCACGTACAGGATTGGTTTACGTGACATCAAGAATAAAGATCGGATAAAGAAAATATCATCGTCTTCAGCGGGAAAGGTTCGAGCACGGTGTCCATTATTTAAATGTTCTAATAATTGTTCAAGTACCTTTATTTTTCTAACAGCTGATTTGTCACCGCCTCTAGCAGCTTTAGATATTTTGATTAAACGTTTTTCAAGTGTGGCGAGATCAGCTAATAAAAGTTCTGTTTCAATAAGTTCAGCATCTCTAACCGGGTTAACATTACCTTCAACATGAACAACATTACTGTCATCAAAACACCTAATTACATGAATAATAGCACCTA
This sequence comes from bacterium, assembly GCA_030606865.1. Classification (GTDB taxonomy): domain Bacteria; phylum Fidelibacterota; class Marinisomatia; order Marinisomatales; family JAHJCW01; genus JAHJCW01. The sequence goes on along the minus strand of JAUWFQ010000013.1, from coordinate 2,282 downwards.
CCTGTTTGATCTGTCCTAAAAACTTATTGCCAAGCCCCTCGCCTTTACTGGCGCCCTTAACCAAACCAGCTATATCGGTGAACTCAACTATGGCCGGTGTAACTTTTTCAGGTTTATATATTTTTTCTAATTCGTACAGACGTAAATCTGACAACGGAACAATTCCAACGTGTGGATCAATAGTACAAAAAGGATAATTTTCAGCAGGTACGCTGGAAGCTGTGAGTGCATTAAAGATGGTTGATTTACCAACATTCGGTAAACCGACTATTCCGCATTTAAGCGACATTTTAAAAAGTATCTAAAGCCGGATCAGCTCCAAAATCCCAAGTCAAGTTTTCGAAAAGACCCACTTGCAGATCTTTTGCAAAATAAATAACTTTTTCCTTAACAGATAAAGCAGCATCACCCCATACCATAAACACCGGTTTTTTCATTACTTTTTTAATGTCAATTTTATAAGTGATCTTATCGTGATATGGTCGAACCTGCCCCTTGAATTTTAATTCTTTTACACCTAAAGCACGACCACGACCCTGCCCACCTGCCCAAGAAAGAAAAAAACCTAATAGTTGCCAAAATCCGTCGAGCCCAAGACAGCCAGGCATTACAGGGTCTCCCTTAAAATGGCAGCCAAAAAACCAATTTTTAGGATTAATATTTAATTCCGCTAAAATAGAACCCTTGCCATATTTTCCACCATCTTCAGTGATTTTTAAAATGCGATCAACCATTAGCATTGGCGGTTTAGGCAGTTTACCGTTTTTTTGACCAAAAACATTACCTTCGGCAATCTCCAATAAATCTTTTTTTGAATAACTTAATTTTTTCTGCATGTGCTTGATTTTTCCATAAATACTATGATTTTCAATGGCAAGATTATTGGTTACTACGGAAAGGAGCAAGTAATAAAAAAAACCTTCCGAAGGTTTTGAACCTTCGCAAGGTTGTCCTAAATTCGCCACCTTATTTTGGAGGCAACAATGAAACAATGGGTATTAATATTAGGATGTTCTACCGGTCACGGAGGTGCTACGGCAAAGCGCCTTGCCGAAGAAGGGTATGGCATATTAGGTTTTCATTTTGACCGCGCTGATATAAAGAAACAAGCGTTAAAATTTAAAGAAGAATTAGCAGACATCAATGGTGGTCGCGTGCATTTTTGGAATAAAAATGCCGCAGACATTAATATTATGAATGAATATGTTCCAATTATTAAAGAAATTGTTGGTGATGGAACACTAAAATTATTACTGCATTCAATCGCTTTTGGTACAACAATGAATCTGCTTGGCGAGAAACATGTAACACGCAAACAAATGGACATGACAGTCCATGTTATGGGAATGTCAATGTTGTATTGGACTCAAAAACTGCATGATGCAAAATTGATTGGTGAAGGTTCACGCGTGATGGGTTTTACCAGTGAAGGAAATTATGTTTCGATGGAAGGTTATGGTCCTGTAAGTGTGGCTAAAGTGGCGATGGAGGCAATTCTGCGACAAATTGGCTGGGAGCTTGGAAAGTTTGGTATTACGGCTAATGTAATTCAAGCCGGTGTTACACCAACACGCGCGCTAACTAAAATATCTGATCGATGGGAGGAATGGATAAAACGTACAGAATATCGAAATCCGATGCGCCGCACTACCACACCCAAAGATGTGGCTAATACAGTATCATTATTGCTTAGACCGGAAGCAGATTTTATTAATTGTTCCACCATTCATTGTGATGGTGGCGAACACCGTTCAGGAAGAATATATTAAAATAAAACATATATTGTAGAGACAGGGCATGCTCTGTCTCTACTCTTCATTTTACAAATTAAATAATAATTTCAGCTCGACTATCAATTACATTTCTATTTCCGCTAATTACAAATTCTGAATTCTCTTTGGTCCGGAGCGTTGCTCCGACAATCCAAATTTCAGCTAATTTTACTTTTCTATCATTTTTAGTAGCGGCATCTAAAAACAGGGTTGATATATAAATATCTAAGCCCATTTTAACGATTCGTTCAGCAACATAATCAGTATATTCGTGGTCTTTTTTGTCTATTACGGACTGTACGGCTGCATTAAATGATGAAATCATCGTTTTTACGATATCAGTAAGTAACACAAGATCATTATTACATGGCAATTCTTTAAATTTGTCAAATTCTTTAGCTAATACACCTGCTAAAATTCCGCCAACTGACGCAACTACTTGCAATTGCGATGTCCCTTCGTAAATATTAGTAATTCTTGCATCGCGATAGTAACGTTCCATATCGTAAT